>JBEBGU010000099.1:0-9219 GCA_040081325.1 Prosthecobacter sp. | reverse complement strand
TGCCAGAATCGGCGTCACGATCTCACCATGCACATCGGTGAGGCGGAAGTCGCGGCCTTGATAGCGGAAGGTGAGGAGCTCGTGATCGAGGCCGAGCAGATGCAGCACGGTGGCATTCAGATCGTGCGTGTGGACGCCGTCTTCGATGACGTTGAAACCAAAGTCGTCGGTTTTGCCATGCGTGATGCCAGCTTTCACGCCACCACCGGCCATCCACATGGTGTAGGCGTCTTTGTGGTGGTCGCGACCAGCGGCGGCTTTATTTCCCGCAGCACCCTGACGCAGCGGTGTGCGGCCAAATTCGCCACCCCAGATGACCAGGGTTTCATCGAGAAGGCCACGCTGTTTTAAATCACGGACAAGAGCGGCCATGCCCTGATCCACGTCCTTCGTTTTTGCGCGCAGGCGTTTGTCGAGGGCGCCATGATGATCCCAGTCGGAATCATAGAGCTGCACCATGCGGGTGCCGCGCTCGATGAGTCGGCGAGCTAACAAACAATTATTGGCAAAGGAGCTTTTGCCAGGAGTGGCTCCATACATGTCGAGTGTGGCTTGCGACTCTTCCTTGAGATCCATGAGTTCAGGCACGCTGGCTTGCATCCGAAAAGCCATCTCGTATTGGCTGATGCGAGTAGCGATTTCGGGATCACCTACGATGCCTAAATTCTGCTCATTGAGCGAGCGAACAGCATCGAGCACTTGGCGGCGATCATTGCGGCCCAGGCCTTCGGGATTGCTCAGGAAAAGTACCGGATCACCACTGCTGCGGAACTGCACGCCCTGATACACGCTGGGCAGGAAACCCGTGCTCCAAAGCGATGTGCCTGCACCACCCGGTGGGCCAGAGAGCAGCACGACGTAGCTCGGCAAATCACGATTCTCGCTACCGAGTCCATACGTCACCCATGAACCCATACTCGGCCTTCCGCCCTGACCGAAGCCGGTGTGTAAAAACATCTGCGCCGGTGCGTGATTGATCTCGTTCGTGTGCAGCCCTCTGAGGATGCAAATGTCATCGGCCACGGTCGCCAGATGTGGCAGAAGCTCAGACATTTCTGCGCCACTACGGCCATGTTTGGCGAACTTGTAGGCTGAGCCGGCAAGGGTCATCTCACCGCCGATGAAGGCGAATCGTTTGCCTTTGAGCAGCTCATCCGGGCACTTTTCACCGTTGTGCTTTTGCAGCGCTGGTTTGTAATCAAAGAGATCGAGATGCGAAGGCGCGCCGATCATGTGCAGATAAATGACATGCTTGGCCTTTGGCGCGAAATGAGGTCCAGGACGCGCTGCTGGGTCTGCGCCGATCACCGGCAGATCATTGGCAAGAAGTGAGCTTAACGCAGCTGATCCTAGGCCAAGTCCACCGTTCCTGATAAAGGCTCGGCGATATAAATGAAGAAAGTCTGGCGAACTCATGAAGTCCTTTGAACGCGAGTTCCCCTGCAATCTCTCATGGCTGTGCTCGGTGACGCTTACTTCTCGAAACGTTTCCGCAGTTCAGTGAAATAGCGGCGGACTTGCTCGCGGCGAGCGGGAGGCAGGGCGGCTTCATCAAGAGCCTCTTCTTCAGCAGCAATGGCTTCACTGGCGATCTGACTGGCACTGCGGCCTGCCTGTTCTTTGCGAGCACCACCTTCGATGCTGCGCACGCTCGACTGACCGTCGTTATTTTGCTGAGCTGCGACGACGGCCTGATTCGCTGTGTCCTGCTTTGCGGTAGGATCGGCATTGAGTTCGGCTTTGCCAACACCCGCCTGCTTGCCGCCCGGCGTGCTAAGCATCATCGTTGGGCCGTCGCCTGGTTTTTCGCCTGGTGGGCCGAGCATGAAAGCGTCGGGTTTGTCGCCGGGCTTTTGACCGGGCACAGGGGCCATGAGCATGGGCTGCCCTTCGCCTGGTTTTCCCTGTTGACCCTGAGCCATCATCATCTGCTGTGGCTTGCCTGTGCCGGGCACGGGGTTTTGCTGAAGCATTTGTTGTTGGCCGGGCTGACCCATTTGATTGAGTCCTGGAGGCTGAAGCTGCTGCTGGCCTTGCTGTCCTGACTGCTGTGGCTGGGCTTGGCCGACTTGTGGCGTCGCTTGCGGCGAGTTGGCCTGCTGTGGGGCGGCGGCCATTTGCTGCATGCCACCGGCTTGATTTTGACCCGAGATGTTACTGCCAGCATCGCGAAGTTGTTGGGCCAGCTTTTCGAGTTCTTCTTTGGCCTGCTCGCGGCGTGCCATGTCGCTCATCTTTTCTGCCAGCTTTTCAAACTCGGCCCCAGCTTCTGCGGGCTTGGTTTCTTGGAGACGATCCCCAGCTTTTAAAACATGCTGCCCGACGGTGCGTTGCTGGTCCTCTTTTTCGGACTGCTGCTTGGTGTCTTTGAGCGTTTCATTGAAGCGCTCACGAGTATCATTCGTTAGCTGTGGCGACTTGAGTTGCTGTGCGAGTGCTTCGGCGGCTTTAGCAGTTTGTGAGGCATTCTTGGCGGCTACGGCATCTCCCAGATCGGCGGTATCGGCATGTTCGCGCAGTGATTGCACAAGCTTGTCCGAAGCCCAGGCATCCTTATCCGCACTGAGTTTTTCAGCGAGCTTCTCGGCCTCGCGAGCACGGCGTTCGAGGTCGGACATGACGTCGCGTGCGTCTTTGCCAGCAGATTTTTCCAGATCTTCGGCGGTTTGCTTGAGGCTGGCTTTGAGCTTTTCCAAAGCGGCCTGCTCTTCGGCATTCAGGCCTTCGAGTTTCTTCTTTTGCCAGTCGGTTTGTGCGATCTGTTTTGCCTCGTTTCTGACGATTTGCTGCATGGCCTCATCGAGCGTCGTCACTTCAGGCAATGGATGGAAAATTTGAGAAACAAACATGCCTGCTAGTGCAACGACGAGCGGCAGGCAGAGCCAGCGATGCGGCTGCAAGGGTAGGTCACTGGCGAGTGCCTGTAGCGCCTGGGGAAGCGCGGCTTTTTGAGCCTCCACATGGGCGCGCTGGGCATCGGTTAGCGTGGGCTGCCGCTCAAACCACCATGCGCTAGCAAAGGCTTCGCGGCGCTCTGCCGCACTGTCCCACAGCGCCAATGTGCTGTAATGCCCCGGCTTGCGCCACAGGGTCAAACTGAGTGGAACAAGCAGCCACGCTGCGAGCACGATCCATGCAATACTAGCAAACGCAGTCAGTCCGGTGATCGCGGCCAGCGCAACCAAGACAATCAGCACCACCACGGTAGGCCACAGACTGTGGCCGAGACTGCCGAGCCAGCGCCGCAAGCCGACACGACGCGCCACCTGCTGCGCTACAGGCGCAAAGATGAGATCGGAGGCGGTGGGGGGCATGAACGCATTCTGCTATCTCACGTCTGGCGACGCGAGAGATTTCTTGATTCTGCAAAAGATGAATCCAAGGGCGCTTCAGAACCGCATTAGCACTCAGTCCTATGCTCAATCTCAATGATCTCCTCGCCAAAGACATCCTGCCAGATGCGGCGATTCGTTTTGGTATTCGTCAGCGTTTAGCGGCCACGCTGCGAAAGCACAAACAGCCAGATGTTGAATCGCAGAAGGCAGCGCTGCTGAAGTATATCGAAGGTCTCAAAGCGAGTCCGATCGCCATCGCAACAGTCGAGGCGAATGAGCAGCACTACGAGGTGCCGACGCGCTTTTACCAGCGCTGTCTGGGCAAGCACCTGAAATACAGTTCGGGTTACTGGCCGACCGATAGCACGACGTTTGATGAGTCTGAGGCGATCATGCTCAAGATGACCTGCGAGCGTGCTGAACTGGCAGATGGGCAGCGCATTCTGGAACTCGGCTGCGGCTGGGGATCACTCTCGCTCTGGATGGCAGAGCACTACCCCAATGCGCAGATCACCAGCGTGTCGAACTCCTGCACTCAGAAGGAATACATCGATGCTGAAGCAGGCCGCCGCGGCCTGAAGAACCTGACAATCATCACGGCGAATATGATTCACTTTGAAGGCCTGGGTGAAGGCATCTTCGACCGCTGCGTGTCAGTGGAGATGTTTGAGCACATGAAGAATTACCAAGAGCTTCTGCGCCGTATTTCGACCTGGCTGAAGCCTGGCGGCAAGCTCTTCGTCCACATCTTCACTCACCGAGAGTATGCCTATCATTTTGAGGTTTTGAGTGATGATGATTGGATGTCGAAGTACTTTTTCACAGGTGGCCAGATGCCTAGCGATGATCTGCTTTTGTATTTCCAGGAGCATCTAAAGATCGAGGATCACTGGAATGTGAGCGGCACTCATTACAGCCGTACATCAGAAGCCTGGCTGTCGAAAATGGATGCCAACAAGGCTGAGATCATGCCGCTTTTCTGTGACACTTATGGCACAGACCAAGCCGTGAAATGGTGGGCCTACTGGCGCATCTTCTATATGGCCTGCGCTGAACTGTGGGGCTACCGCGATGGCGAGGAATGGATCGTCTCGCACTACCGATTTGTGAAACCACTCCCTTAGTTGATCATGAAGGCACTTCTCCTGCTTCTATTCACCGCCACAATCTCCTGCTCACAAGATCTCGCTTCATTGATCCATCAGGGGGATATTCACGACCTAAAGTGTCAGGCTGATGAAGCCCTTCAATATTATCTACCCACCGAAAAGTTAGCGCCAACAAAGGCAGATTTACTGATTAAAATTGCCCGTCAGTACATCACTCGCATGCCGAAGCTGACGACGATTGACGCAAAATTAATTTCTGCTCAGACGGCATTGGGTTACGCGGAGCGTGCGGTGGAAAAGGCACCGAATTCCTGTGAGGCTCATTTGGGGGTCGCTCTTTGTTTGGGACGCATCATTCAGCTTCAGGGCAATCGTGAGAAAGTGGCCGCGTCACGGCTCATCAAAGAGTCGGCCGAGAGGGCTGTGAAACTTGATCCACGTAATGATTATGCTTGGCACATGCTTGCGCGCTGGCACCAAGGTCTAGCAGGTGCGAACAGTTTCATGATCGGCTTGGCTCGGATTATTTATGGCGATATACCGCCTGCCTCGAATGAGGACGCTGCGAAGTATTTTAGCAAAGCCATCGAACTGCGGCCAGACCGGTTGATCCATCACATCGAGCTAGGCCGCACTTATGCACAAATGGGCAAGAAGGATGAGGCTAGAAGGCTATTGATCAAAGGACTGGCGATGCCGGACACAGAGATCGACGACCCAGAGACCAAGGATCGAGGTCGTAAAGCTCTGGCAAGCCTGTAAGTCAGCGCAACTGCGTGAGCAGTTCCCGCATCCTCAACTCGATATTGAGCAGGCTCGTCTGCACGTTGCCGAGCCATTGTTGATCCGTGCCAGGCGTAGCGTGCTGCATGAGTTTATCAGTCGCATTTAATGCGGCACTGAAGAGTGGCAGTGACTGCTCCAGATCGACGACGAGGTAATGCCAGCCAGCCTTGTCTTTGTCCGAAAATTGGCGCAGTACATGGATCAGATGCGCTGCCAAATCAGCCACCGTGGAGAGCAGACGCACGACGGCAGGACGATTCCGCACCTCGCTCGTGAAAGCGAGCAAGCGCTCAAAGCGGCGCAGTTCCTGAGCTAGTGCCGCTGCGCGTTTGGTCGTATCTAGCTGGGACTCTTTGAGATCCCCATCTGCGGTGACATGACGTTTTTTTGGCTCATCGAGTTGAGTGAAGGGATTCCCTGTGACCTCCTGCGGCTCGAAAGGGTCAGCCATGCCAGGGGCGTGCAGAGCGGTGGTCGTGTCCTGAGATTGATGGCGATCAGCGAGCAGAAAATGTTTCCGGCGAGCACGAGCTTGGCGCAATTGGACTGATTCCTCCTCGGAACTCAGCTGCCAGCGCGGAGCACTGACTCGGAGTTGTAGGTGCCAAGATTGGATCAAGATGCGCTGTGACTGCTGATTGAACCACTCGAAAAAAAGCAGGTTCTTCAGACCTGATGGATCTGGTAAAAGCTGATCACTACTACGCCGACGGCGTGGAAGCTTGGCCACTCGATTGGAGGCGGTCATCACTCCGGTGAAGCCCGTCTGCGTCTGACTCAGCCATGCCACATCATCCAGATCGCCATTGGGCAGGGGATTGTGAAAATCGACTCGGCAACCGGCGATATCGCGCATGAAATTACCCACCATTTCCACCCGCATCGGCTGGTTTACCCCGGCCAAATGCAACAGGCCCGTCACAAGACCGGGCACTTCATTGGTGAGATAGCCGCCGAGGAGAGAGGATTCGAGACAAATGATCATCAGTTATTAGAGAATCTATAATCGTATGTGTGACCGAGCAAGGGCGAAGGATTCTCTCTTTTCGAGAATCGAACTTTTGATTTGTTCCAACAACACCCGAGCGCTCCCGCATTGACACTTGCGGGGCTTGATGCGACAGAGCGCGCCTTTACGCCGCCAGATGAAGTATCTCACGATCGTCCGCCACGCCAAATCCAGCTGGGACCAATCCGGGCTGGCGGATCACGACCGACCGCTCAATGAGCGCGGACGCCATGCAGCTCCTGCCGTGGCTACTTTCATCAATAAGACTTACTTTGGCGGAGCTGAAACGCCGATCCTTTTACCAAGGCCAGACCGCCTGATCAGTAGCACGGCGCTGCGTGCACTCGGCACAGCCCAAATCATGCGTGAGATCATGGGCCTACCCACAGAGGCACTGCTCTTGGATTCTCAGCTATACTTGGCCGAGGCAGCAAAAATTCTCGAGTTGGTGCGCGGGTTTGATGAGGGCTGGCGTCACGTCATTCTCTTCGGGCACAACCCTGGAATGCACGACTTTGTCGAGCGTATCCTAGCTCGGGAGCATGTCTCTAAAATGCCTACCTGCACAGCGGTTCTCATGGCGATTCCCACAGCTTACTGGGGGCTGGCCGATTGGAGTGAGGCGCAATTGATTGGGCACATTACCCCCAAGACCTTGGAGCGGCGTTTTCCAGAACTCTACGCAGGTATCTCCCGTGCAGACGGGGATGATTGAGCAGACTAAAATCTGCTGGATACTGATCAAGCTTTCTGCAAAAAAGCGAAGACGAGCACTCCAATGAAGAGAAAAAAGGCGGCGATGAGCATTCCTGTGACCATAGTGCGCGGGCAGTAATCGAAAATGTTCCTGCGATCCAGTAGAAATTTCTCGTTGCAAAAAGAAGCGAAGCGGGCAACTTCGCGGCCCCTATGGCAAAAACTTGTTGGCTAGAGCGCGAGAAGCGCAAAACAAAGACTGTTGAAAAATACGCAAAGCTTCGTGCTGAGCTGAAGGCAAAAGGCGACTATGTCGGCTTGACCCTTTTGCCCCGTGACGCCAGCCCAACACGTCTCACTAATCGCTGCCGCGTTACCGGCCGTCGTCGCGCTTTCATTCGTCGCTTCCAGATGTCCCGTCTGACCTTCCGTGAAATGGCCTGCGCTGGTTTCCTCCCAGGCGTGACCAAATCGAGCTGGTAACTCCAGTTCAGAGTCCGGGGAAAGTCTTTCCGGACATGCTCACGGGGAGGCATGGACTCCATTCATCTATGCCCACGTATTCTTACATCGCTGAGAACCCTGAGCAGAGTTGTGCCTCTTGCCGACGCGGCTTTGATCTGCGCCGCCCTATGGATCGCACACCGCTCACGCATTGTCCGTTGTGTCGGAGACCCGTGAAGAAGCTCATCAGTAGCTTCAACACCCCCAAGGTCACTAAACCTCTGTCTGTCTCAGACGCCAAGAAGGCCGGTTTCACCATCCTCGAAAAGAGATGTGATGGGAACTACGAGAAGCTGTGATCGAGTGACCCTATCCGCTCCATGATTCTGCTTTTAGCCAATGCCACCGCCGAACTCGTTCGTGAATGGAGCTTCACGCCTAACGAGCTATTCTGGCAAACGGTCATCGTCTTGGCGATTGTGCTGCTGAATGCTTTCTTCGTCGCTGCCGAGTTTGCCATCGTCAAAGTTCGCGACAGTCAGCTTCAGGCCGCCATCGAGGACGGCGTGAGCGGTGCCAAGTTTGCCCAGCATGTGACGCGCAATCTGGACGCCTATTTGTCTGCCGGTCAACTCGGCATCACCATGACCAGCATCGCGCTCGGGATCTTTGGTGAACCTTTTGTCTCGGTCGTGGTACAGCCCATGATGTTTAAACTCGGCGTCGTCAATGAGACGGTCATTCGCTGGGTTTCAGTCGGCATCGCCTATGCGGTCGTCACTTACCTGCATGTCGTGCTGGGTGAGCAGACGCCGAAGGTCTTCGCCATCCGCAAGTCGTTGACCACGGCCCTCTTCATCGCGCGGCCTTTGCACCTCTTCTACGTGGTTTTGAAGCCTGCAATCTTCATCCTCAATAGCAGCACCAACTTCGCTTTACGTTTTCTCTTCCGTATCGAACCCGTGTCAGAAAGTGAACTTGCTCACTCCGAAGAAGAGCTGCGACACATCGTGGCGGAAAGCCAGCGGTCCAAAGAAGTGACCGAAACGGAGAAGGACATTCTACTCAATGCTCTAGCTCTCAATGACCGCTGTGTGAGAGATGTCATGACCCCACGCAATCAAGTCGTGTCACTGGATGCCGAGGATTCTTTTGAAGCCAATCTCAAGGCTGCTATCGACGCCAAGCACACGCGCTACCCGCTCGTCGAAGGCCACCTCGATCACAGTCTAGGGATGATCCACATCAAGGATCTCATCGCCCTCGTCGGCCTGCCAAAGGCTGATCTGCGTAGCATTCGACGTGACCTACCGATGGTGCCAGAGATGCTGCCGATTGATAAATTGCTGCGCTTCTTCCTCGATAAGCACGCCCATTTCGCACTCGCTGTGGACGAGTATGGCGGAGCGGTCGGTGTCGTCACTCTCGACAATGTGCTTGAGGAAATCGTCGGTGATATTCAGGACGAGTTCGATCACGAAACCAGCGAGTTCCGCCGCATCAGCGACGATGAATTCGTCGTCGAAGGGACCTTGAATCTATATGAGATCGCTGAGCACACAGCACTGGAGATTGAGAGTGATGAAGTCACCACCATCGGTGGTTATGTCACCCATCTGCTCGGGCGTCTGCCGAAAGTAGGGGAGAAAGTGACCATCGAAGACTTCGAAGTCACGACCACCAAAGCGGACCTGCGCCGAGTTCAGCAGCTTCACTTCCGCCGAATGACCGCCGTGGAAGCGGGCCTCCAGCTGCCGATACAGGATCTCCTGCACCAGGGTGCTCTTGCCCGAGCCGGAGACGCCGGTCACCGCCGTGAGCGCGCCCAGCGGGATGTCCG
>JBEBGU010000837.1:0-2426 GCA_040081325.1 Prosthecobacter sp. | reverse complement strand
CTTCGGGGCTGCCACCGGGGAGGGTGACTTCATATTTAAAGGCTTTTCCGCGCACATGCATGTGGGCCATGAAGGCCATGACATGCATGTCGAAGGGAACGGTTTGATCCTTCACTTCGACATGGTTTGCTGCGCCCAGCGGGATGTTCAGACGCTGATTGGCGACGGAGGCGGTGTGGACAATGAAACGCGGCTCGGCTTTGGCAAAGACGAGTCCCATCTTGAGTTGGTCTTCGGTCTTCTTGCCGTTCGGCGTGTAGTGAATCTGGAAGCTGACGGTGGCACCTGCGGGCAGCTTTTTGGCGAAGCCATCTGGCCAGACGTGATGCGTGTTCCCCGGCACATAGGCGGCCCAGTAACCCTCGCTGCCTTCACCGCGATCACGGGCTTTGGCCCCTTTTTTGTGAACCTGGACGATGACGTGATGGACGACGCTGGCATCGGTGGGCTGGATCTCGTAACCCTGCACCCAGCGGTCCTCGGTGAACTCGGTGGTGGTGGTGAGGAACTGATAGGGCATGGTGCCCTCGGCCTTGATGGAGACGGCGCGCGGCAACTGCACGATGGTGTCTGGCTTGCCGATGATCCACTCCTCCGGGAATTTGAGTGCGAGCGGTGCGTCGGCGGCATCGCCTTTCGGGCGGTCGCTGGCGAGCCAGGTGAGGAGGTCGGTTTTGTCCTGCTTCGAGAGTGAGGCGTCATTGATCCAGGGCGTGTGCGTGCCTTCTGGTGGTGTGGCGGCAAACCACGGTGGCATGACACCGCGCTCGACCTGTTTGCGCATCATGCCGGCGTTTTCGATGACATCTTCATAACTCGTGAGACTGAAGGGGCCGACTCCACCAGTGCGATGGCACTCGACGCAGTTCCCCTGCATGATGCGGGAGATCTGATTGTGATAGGTGACCTTCGTCTGAGCGGTGGTGCTGTCCTTTTTCAGATCTAAAGCGCAACCCGGTGCGGTGGTGGCGGTGATCTCTGGCAGCCGACCGTTGAGCATGGCAGCGAGGGCATCACGCAGATAGGTTTTTGTTGGCGCGTCCTTCGAGTAGCCGAGGCCATACTGATCATTGATGGCACCGCGATAGAGGAGCGTGCGTGAGGCATCGAGCAGGAAGACTTCGGTCGTGGTGGTGGCGGCGAGTGCGGTGCTGATCACGCTGTCTTTGTCATGCACGATGGGTGACTTGAGCGCGTGGGTGGAGATGAACTTCTGGATGTCGCCCGCCGTCTCGACCGCCACCGGGCAGACGAGCAGCATTTTCACACCGCGCTCCTGAGCGTCTTTTTCCAAGCGGGCGAGTTCAGGCCCGAGCTTGCCGCTGATCGGGCAGGTGGCACCGAAGAAGGCGAGGATCATGCCCTGACTGCCAGCGAGGTGTGCGCTGAGTTTCTTGTCATTGAGCGTGAGATCAGTGACGAGCCTGCCCACGCCGACTTCGGAGCCTTTGAGTATCTCAGGCGCTTCGGTGTTCTTCTCGACAGGAGCCGTAGCAGAGGGTTCAGTAGCAGGTGCGGAAGGCAGACGCGGGATGCTTTCACCGCGCTCACGCATGGCGACGACCACGGCAGTCGCTTCCGCCAATGTGACCTTGCCATCCTTGTCGGCGTCGAGTTTATCGAACCACTGTTTGCGCGGCAGCTCCTCGACCGTGAGCACGCCGTCGTTGTTTTTGTCGAGCTGTTTGAAGAGACCGCCAGCGCCCGCGCTTTCCGTCGTGGTCGGCGCGGCGGGTTTGACGGCTTCAGTGATTTTGCTGCGGAGTGCTTTCGCGGCTTCCTCCAACGTCAGCGAGCCGCTGCCATCGAGATCGAGGCGCTTCAGAATGGGTGCGGCATTCATCTCTTCACCGGCGATGATGCCGTCGCTGTTCGTGTCATAGCCTTTGAAGCGCTCCGCCAGATCCGCGTTCTGAGCGCTGAGCTTGGCGATGATCGTGAGGGCGGCGAGAAGGAGGAGACGTTTCATGCGGGTGGCGTTGAGTGACCTGTCACAGGTTCATGTATGACAGGCGCGGGAGATTTGTCTCCAACTCCGACGGGGGGTGATTGTTGCAGCGATGCCGGTGATCGAACCACGGAGTGGTTCTCCATGAATAGCCGGGAGTTGAGAGACGAAACTCCCGGTAGGCCGAGGGCGAGTCAGGCATTCAAGTGCAACCCCGGAGGGCGTTGCCCATTGCGCGTGCGATGTCGTCGTCACGAGGGAACGTGAGGTATGCACCGGATTCGGCGCGCATTGGGCAACCCTTCCAGGGTTGATTCACCTCGGTGGTTTTTTCTCTCATACCTGGGGTCGTTCGACCCCCGGCTATTCACGGGGAACCACGCTGTGGTTCGATGACTCGGTGTTTGAGGGGATGAGTTGCTGTTTGGAATCGGTGGTGTTAGCAACATGCTGCGTCATCAATTCCGCGCTCCGTATG
>JBEBGU010000836.1:0-2437 GCA_040081325.1 Prosthecobacter sp. | reverse complement strand
CAGCCGAACTTGAACTCCATCGTCGCCGCGATGCAGAACACGCCGCGCGACACCGGACTCGATGTCGAGGCGCTGCAAGAGTTCAGCGACTACTGGGCTGCCGTCCGCAGCTTTTATAAACCTTTCGACACCAGCGAGCCCTACGGCACCGCCGAAGTTTATCTCCACGAGATGCCCGGCGGACAGTACACCAATCTCAAGGAGCAGGCCATCGGCATGGGCCTCGGCCCGCGCTGGCCGGAGATCGCCCATGCGTATGCCGAAGTGAACCAGCTCTGTGGCGACATCGTCAAAGTCACGCCATCCAGCAAAGTCGTCGGTGACCTCGCCATCGAGTGCGTCGCCCGCGGCGTGAAGCCCGGCGACATCTTCCAGCTCACCGGCACCAAGTGGAGCAAGGATGTCACCAGCATGTTTGAAGGTTGGTTAGGCGAGCCCTTCTACGGCATGGAGCCTGAGAAAGCAGCCGACAGCCGAAAAAAATGGAACGCCCTCGCTGATGCCATCGTCGGCAAAGGTGGCAAGCGCATCAAAGGCCGCCCCGGCACCCACGCGGCGAAAATCAACCTCGCCGACGTCCGCGCCGAGCTGGAGCAGAAGCTCAAGAAGAAGCCAACCGAAGATGATGTCTGGAGCTACCTCATGTACCCCGATGTCTTCCTGAAGTTCGCCGACTTCCGCAAGAGCTATGGCGACATCGCCGCCCTGCCCACGCCCGCCTATTACTACGGCTTGCGTGACAAGGAGGAGATCAACGTCACCCTCGAAGAAGGCAAGACCCTCTTCATCCGCCTGCTCAACATGACAGAGCCCGATGCCGTCGGCCAGCAAACCGCCATCTTCGAACTCAACGGCTATCCGCGCCACACGACTGTGACCAACAAGTCACTCGCCGTGAACGCCGTCAGCAAAGTCAAAGCCGACCCCGCCGACCCGACCCAAGTCGGTGCCCCCATGCCCGGCATGGTCGCCAGCATCGCCGTCACCGTCGGTCAAAAAGTGAAGGAAGGCGAAACCCTCGTGACCCTCGAAGCCATGAAGATGTTCGCCGCCATCAGCGCCCCCGCCGCCGGCACCGTCCAGGAGATCTGCATCAAGATCGGCGACAACGTCGAGAGCAAGGATCTGCTGGTGAGGCTGGTGAAGTAGAATTCCGTCCGAGCAGTCCAGATGAAATATAACCTCACCAATAATCAGAAAGAGTTGGCGCGTTTTTTGGTCGGCCTTGCCAAGGACAAAAAGCAAGGGGAGACATTCTATCTTTCTGCTTCTGACAATGGCTTCTATATAAGGAACACACTAGGAGGGGTATGCCCTCCGCCAAACCCCGGCGCTTGGACATCAGGTGATTTGGATGTTTTAGAGAAAGCCGGTCTGTTGGTTTTAGAACGTGAGCGGCGTGATCAGTTCCCTCGTATTAAGTTCACCCTCTGTGGATTGGCATACGAAGCCGTTGAAACAAATTTCGCTGAGGAGCGAAAACTCCAACAACCTCTATCTACGTTGGCTCACTCTTGCCCTCCCGAGATTGCGATCCCTCTCGATAAGCTACAGCGCGAGTTTCCAGACATGTTGAAACTAGGCTTCCTCATCATGCGCTTTGACACCACAAGGCCTCATGAGAGAATCGTGACAACGATCAAGGAGACTGGCAAAAAGCTCGGCTTAGACATTGTCCGAGCTGACGAAAATGAATTCCATGCAGATCTCTGGGGCAATGTCAGAACCTATTTACATGGCTGTAGCTTTGGCATTGCCGTTTACGAACGGATCAGCACAGATCAACCCAATGCCAATGTGGGGCTTGAGGTGGGTTATCTGATGGCCATGGGCAAACCCGTTCTACTGCTCAAGGATCAAACTCTCGAAGATCTGCCAAGTGATCTAGCTGGTAAGTTATACAAACCCTTCGACGCGCATGACCCTGAAGGCAGTATTCCAAAAGGAATGGCTAAGTGGTTGGAACAAAACGGTATTGTTGGCCGCGATGCGTCGGCACTCGTTTAGGATATGGCATAAGGTCTGAATGATTCCAAGCCCAACGGGCTTTCGTCATGCAGCCCAGGGGTGCCGAGCCTTGGCGAGCGCTCCCCAGGGACCCGAACACCCCGCGCCCTGATTCGCCGCCGAACTCAACAAGGCTCCGTCACGGTCCAAATGGCTAACAACTTCATTCGAGGGAACTATTCATCGCCCTCAGAACACTAAGGGAGCAGACATATCACTGGGGATGTGAAATCCCCATCATTTGCGCCTCTGCTCTTGAAAAGCCTCTGGGCACTGCCATTCTCCGCCCCTCTTACCCATGGCCTCCCCTTCTCTGCTCATCTATCTCGACGGCAAACTCGTCCCTGAATCCGAGGCCAAAGTCTCCGTCTTCGATCACGGCCTGCTTTATGGTGACGGCTGCTTTGAGGGCATCCGCATCTACAATGGC
>JBEBGU010000098.1:0-9303 GCA_040081325.1 Prosthecobacter sp. | reverse complement strand
GAGCACATCCGCGTGCAGAAGTTTCGGCGAGTCTTCGGAGGCGATCTGGGCGTGGCGGTAGAGGCGTTTCATGCGGCGGGTGCATCATGACGCGGGGAAGGGGAGAGGCAAGCGCGGGCATTTGAGCCTATCACGTCGATGAAAATGAAGGCGATTTTGGCCCCCATTTGGGATAGATCGTTCATACAGTCTAGGGTCAAACTGTTCAAAAGAACTCAATCCTGAGACGCATCTTTAGCAGAGAAAACGAAATTCTATGATTGCTATGGCGAGACGACTTATGTATTACGGGACTCTAAAATATATATATTCTGGAATATCTCATGCTTTAGAATCAATTGCGCCAATCTTCTCTCCCGATAAGTCATGTTGCCCGCTCGCGCTACCATCGCCTCGCCTTTGATGACTGTTCCCAGTTTGGGTTCAGTCTTGGCTGACTCGTGGAACCGTGTTTTAGAAATGTTTCAGGTAGGGGTTTGGCCTTGGTTTGGGACTTCTGATGCGATGGATGACTTGATGCCATGGGGACGCGGATCTCTGACCTCACGCCCATCCCCGCCGAGTAATGATATGGAACCCTCTAATGAGCCTGTGAGTACACGTGATCTGCCTTTCTATCATCTGCCCGTGCTTATGCAGGAGGTGCTGGACATGTTGCAGCCTGCTCCGGGCAAGCTCATCTTTGACGGCACTCTTGGCGGTGGCGGTCATAGTGAAGCGCTTCTTCAAAAAGGCGCGCGTGTTGTTGCCATGGATCAAGATGACGCAGCTCTTGGTTATGCCGGAGAACGGCTAAAACCTTATGCAGATCGCTTCTGCGCGCTGAAGGGGAATTTTCGCGATTTCGCTGCCGTGCTCGGTGAGGCAGGTGTGACCGGTCTGGATGGCATGTTGATCGACATCGGTGTGAGCAGTCATCATTTAGATGCAGCCGAGCGTGGCTTCTCTTTCGCCAAAGAAGGGCCGCTTGATATGCGCATGAATACCAGCGCACCACTGACTGCAGCAGACATCGTGAATACCTACTCACAGGAAGATCTGGAAAGGATTATGCGTGAGAATGCTGAAGAGCCGCAAGCTCGCCGCATCGCCCGCGCCATCGTTCATGATCGTGAGAAGCAGCCCTTCACCACGACGATTCAGCTTGCGGAGATGATTGCTCGCATCTGCCCGCAGCACGGCAAGAAGAAGCATCCTGCCACGCTCACATTCCAGGCATTGCGCTGTGAAGTGAATCAGGAATACAATGCGCTGCGTGAATTTTTAGCAGCAGCAACAAAGTGGTTGAAGCCAGGCGGACGGCTCGTCGTCATCAGCTTTCATTCCATTGAGGACCGCATCGTGAAGCAGGCTTTTCAGCATCAGAGTGCCGCATTCATCGACCGGCCTGAGTGGCCTGAAGCAAAGCGGAACCCTGACTGCACGCTACGTCTTCTCACGAAGAAACCTATCGAAGCCGGAGAGATCGAACTCTCCCTGAATCCACGCGCACGCAGCGCTCGTCTGCGTGCCGCAGAGCGTCTCCCTGAATGAAGCGTAACCAATACCGCAACTCGATCGGACTGCCTGTTCTCACGGCAGTCCTGATCGTGTGCAGTGCCATCTTGCTGGTGGCGCTGAGTGTGGTGGTGAATAAGAACCGTATCACAGCACTCGCGGAACAGCAGCGTCAGGTGGATCAGGAAATGAAGCTGCTGAACTTTGAATTGGTTAACTTGGAGCGGAAGATTGATCAGCTTCTCGATGGCGCGCGTGTGCAGCCACTGCTTCAAGCCAAAGGAACATGGCTGCAAAAAATCAGTCCTGATGCCAAGGCCATCATTCATCTCAAACCCATCCCTGCCGCTAAGACCGTGGCTCAAACGGAGGAACCCAATCTGCCATGATGCATACTCCCAATCAGGCTCAAATCCGCCGTGACCGACCACTCTGCCATCGCATGATGTGGATGACTTGCTTCCTCATGCTCGGCTTTTCCGTGGTCGTGTGGCGCTTGTATGATTTGCATCTCAAGCGCGGCCTGCAATTTGCGGAAAAGGCTTCTGAAAAATTCCGCGAAGTACGCGTGTTGCCTGCTCAGCGTGGATCAATCAAGGACCATGGCGAGCGCTACCTCGCCTATGACGAAGAGATTTTTGATCTCAGTACTAACCGCGTCCATTTAAACGAGCTGCCGACCATCAAGCCGCTCTTGGCCAAAGCTCGCTCTATGAAGCTCCGTGATCTCACTCGCACGATGAGCAATGATGAAATCGTCGCCGCCTACCAGACTCATGTCGCCCAGGCACTGAGCACAAAACTCGGCGTCTCTTTGGAGGAGATGACGGCTAAAGTTCAATCGAAAGAGCAGATCGTCATGCTCGCCGAGAAGATGAATGAAGATCAAGCTGACGACTGGAAGAAGTATCTCGAAACGAACTTCATCAAAGGTGTCTATGTGAACTCCACCGTTCGTCGTCACTACCCCACTGAAAACCGATTGGCGCTCATTGTTGGTGGTGTTGAAGATGGCAAAGGCGGCGTGCGTGGGGTCGAGAAAACGCTCGAAGACACACTGCGCGGCACACCCGGCAGTGTCGAGGTGGAGCATGACAAGTATGGGCGTGAGATGCTGATGTATCGCGGTGACATCAAAGAGCCTGTGCATGGTAGAGACGTGCATCTCACGATTGATATGCCGATGCAGGACGCCATCGATAAGATCGTTGAGCAAGCGGACCTTACTTGGAAGCCGAGCAAGATCATGGCTGTGGTGACAGAGGTCTCGACAGGCTCCGTGTTGGCCATGAGTTTCCGGCCCAATCATGACCGAAACAATCTTGCCGAAACGAACTGGAAGAACCTAACCATCTATGAACCTTACGAGCCGGGCTCGACATTTAAAGTCGTGACTTTCACCGCTGGTCTGGATCAGCGTAAGATCACGCCAGACACCATGATCGACTGCGAACTTGGTCAATACACCGATCCTGTGCTGAACGTGAAGCTGACGGATCTCAAGCATCTCGGAAGCGCCTCGGCTCATGATGTCCTGAGATTCTCCAGCAACATCGGCACCTACAAGATATTTAAACGAGTCGGTCAGGACCTCTTCCTCGACTATGTGAACCGCTTTGGTTTTGGTCGTCGCACAGGCATCGAACTCAATGGTGAGAGCACGGGCTACATCAATGAGAAGCAGTGGTCCAACAGCACGCACTCACGTTTCCCGATTGGCTATGAAGTCAGCGTCACGCCGATCCAGATGGCCATGGCTTATGGGGCACTGGCAAACGGTGGCATCCTCATGAAGCCGCGTCTTGTGGATCGCATCATCACGGATGGCGGGCGCAAAGTAGAGACCGTTTCTCCTGAAGTCGTCGGTCAGGTGTGCACAGGCAAGACCTCTGCCACGATGCGTCAATTGCTCACGGATGTCGTCGCTGAAGGCACCGGTAGTCGGGCTAAGCTGGAAGGCATCGAAGTCGCAGGCAAGACTGGCACGTCGCGCCGCTTTGATCCTGAATATGTGTATCGCGACGATCGTGGTAAAACGCACAAGGGCGGCTACCCTCCGAATCAGTGGATTGTCTCGTTCGCGGGTTTTGCCCCTGCCAATGATCCCAAGGTTGTGTGTGTGGTGGTGCTGGACTACCCGAAGGCTGCCGATCCCGCAGACATTGGCGGTGGCAAAGTGGCTGCTCCAATTTTTGCGGAGATCGTGGCTGAAACTCTCAAACAAATCTCCGTCCGGCCCCAGCGCCCGCTGGCCTTACAAGGAGTCGATCCATGACCCTACGCGAACTCATCTCTCATTTAGATAAACCAGTGACCAGCGGAAGCTTGGACACTGAAATCACAAGCATCACCTACGACTCGCGCAACGCAGTGAAAGGTGTCGCCTTCGTCGCCCTACGCGGCAGCAAGTCGGACGGACACGACTTCATCGATAAGGCTATCGAAGCAGGTGCTTCGGCCATTATTTCTGAGCAGGCACCACCAGACGATGTGCGTGTGCCTTGGGTGCATGTGAAGTTTAGTCGCATCGCCCTGGCTCAAGTCGCCGCAGCATTGCAGGGATTTCCGGCGAAGAAAATCGCCATCGCTGGAGTCACTGGCACGAATGGGAAAACCACGACCGCTTATCTTCTTCATCATCTCTTAAACACAGGCCAGAAGCGCAGCGGCCTACTCGGCACAGTGACTTACGATCTCGGTGGTGGTAAGCAGGTGCCTGCCACTCACACCACGCCAGAGTCGCTAGAGATCCAAAGCCTGCTCACTCAAATGGTGGATAATGGCTGTCGTGCCTGTGCCATTGAAGTGAGTTCTCACGCACTCGATCAGCAGCGCGTTTATGGTCTGCCCTTTGCTGCGGGCATTTTCACCAATCTCACTCAGGACCATCTCGACTATCACAAGACGATGGAGGAGTACTTCGTCGCTAAAGTGCGCTTGTTTGAGATGATCGCCACGCAGCCGAAAGGCCAGATGATCATCAACAGTGACGACGCCTGGGGGCGTAAACTCATCAAACGTTATGAGGACTGCGGACGCATCACTACCTTTGGTTTCGGTGTCCATGCCGACTTCCGTGCAGTGAACGTGCGCTATGATATGACTGGCACGAGCTTCGAGCTTGAAGTGAAAGGCCGTGCGTTCCTCGTGCGCTTGCCTTTCATCGGTGACTTTAACGTTTACAATGCACTCGGCGCACTGGCTGCGGCTCACTCAATGGGGCTGAATTTGCGTGAAAGCGTGACCAGCTTGAAGAACGCTCCGCAGGTGCCTGGGCGACTTGAACGAGTCACGGAGAATGCGACCAAGTTTCAGGTCTTTGTCGATTACGCGCACACGCCTGACGCTCTTGAAAACGTACTGCGCACAGCGCGTGCATTGCGTCCGACTCGTATCATCACGGTCTTTGGCTGTGGTGGTGATCGAGACCGCATCAAGCGCCCCAAGATGGGTGCTGCCGCAGAGGCCGGAAGCGACATCTGCATCGTTACCAGTGATAATCCGCGCAGCGAATCACCTGAGGCAATCATCGCCGATGTTGTTAAAGGGTTCGCTCGTCCGAAGAATCATGCATCGATCATAGATCGTCGTGAAGCGATCAAGACAGCGCTTGAAAATGCCCGTGAGGGAGATGTCGTCGTGATTGCTGGAAAGGGTCATGAAGACTACCAAGAGATCAAAGGCAAGAAGCTGCCCTTTGATGACCGCCGCGTCGTTCGCCAACTCATGATCCAGAGTGCTAGTGAGCGTGACGTCATCCGTGCACAGCGTGCCGCCGAGCGTGAAGCCAAGCGAGAGGCCGAGGGAGGGCGGCGCTTTGATTCGTGAAGAAAATCGACCTCCAGACTCTAGCCGGATTCACGGATACCACGTCCAATGTTGCCCCATCGGCTGCGGTGACGCGCGTCACCACGGACTCGCGCAAAGTCGGAGCGGGTGATGTCTTCATCGCGCTCAAAGGCGACAAGTTTGATGCGCATGATTTCATCCCGCAGGTGATAGCTGACGGTGCCACGGCAGTGGTCGTGAACCGTGTGGACGCGGCCTGGGATACTGGCTCATGCGCGGTGATCCATGTCGCCGATACGCTGACTGCACTTCAGGACATGGCGCGCGGCTACCGCTGCTGGCATCAGCCATTAATCATCGGCCTCACTGGCAGTAACGGCAAAACTTCCACCAAGGATCTCACCGCGATCATCATGGCGCGGAAATTCCAGACGCTCGCCACATTCGGCAATCTCAACAATCACATCGGCCTCCCACTCACGCTGCTCAGCCTCGGTGAAGGTGATGAATGTGGTGTGGTCGAGATGGGCATGAATCACGCGGGCGAAATCAAGACGCTCGTGGACATCGCCCTGCCAGACGCGGCCATCGTCACCAATGTCGGCATGGCGCACATCGAGTATCTCGGATCGCAAGATGCTATCGGCTGGGAGAAAGGCACTCTGCCAGCCAATGTGCATGGCGAGGGAGTCGTGGTGCTGAATGCGACCGACAAATACTCCGACCTGATCGCTCGTCATTGTCAGGCTACCGTCTATCGCGCGGGCGTGAATGCTGGTGATGTACGCGCTTTCGATTTGCGTGCGAGTGCAGATGGCACAGCCTTCAAACTCGACTTCTCAGGTGAAATTGTTGAGACCTTTCTTCCCATCATTGGTGAGCACATGGTCGGCAACGCAGCACTAGCTGCCTGCATGGGTTGGGCTCATGGCATCACGCCAGCAGACATCGCTGATGCCTTACGTCAGGCGAAGCTCACAGGTGGTCGGATGGAAGCGAAATCGGTCCGTGGCATTCACTTCATTGACGACTCGTACAATGCCAATCCAGACTCGATGAAAGCGGGCCTCTCTGCCTTGGCTGCTCTGAATAGTTCAGGTCGCAAAGTCGCCGTGCTTGGCCGCATGGGTGAACTCGGAATCCATGCCGAAGAGGGCTACCGCAGTGTCGGCACTCATGCCGCGACGCTGGGTCTTAGTGCCATTTATACCGTGGGTGATGAAGCCGCTTCCATCAGCAATGCCTCGCGCGCTGCGGGGCATATTGAGACACGAAACTTTCCAAGCCATGAAGCCTGTGCAGACCTTTTGAAAGAAGAACTGCGATCAGGTGACGCTGCACTCCTGAAAGGCAGTCGCTCCGCTGGCATGGAGAAAATTTTAGCTCTCTTTCAGACCCCATGATCTACTGGCTCTACGAACTCCGCCACTGGCTTGAAGCGCATCACTGGATCAGTGATGACGCCTTTCTCTACAAGCTGCTCAACATCTTTAAATACCACACCTTCAGAGCAGGCGGTGCTGCGATCACTTCCTTTGTGCTGTCTCTCTATTATGGGGATTGGGTGATTCGGAAACTGATCTCCTTGAAGCTGGGGCAGCCAATTCGGACAGCCGAAGAAGTGGGCAAGCTTTTTGAACTTCAGGGCAAGAAAGCAGGAACACCAACCATGGGCGGCATTCTCATGTTGAGTGCCATTGTCATCTCCACTTTGCTGTGGGCGAAGCTGGATAACATCATGGTGTGGATCATTCTGTTTACCACCATCGGACTGGGTGCCCTCGGTTTCTATGATGACTACCTGAAGGTGAGCAAAAAGAACTCGAAGGGCGCTAGTGCGCGTCTGAAACTCACTTGGCAGTGCGGTGTGGCGGTCATCGCTGCCCTGCTGTTCGCCTACGCTGTGCCGCCGGATGAAGGTGTCACTTTGCGGGCACTGTATGTACCTTTTGTGAAGGATGCCTTGATCACAGACATGGGAATTTTTGCTGTGGCACTCTTCACGCTGATCATCGTCGGCGCATCGAATGCCGTGAACCTCACCGACGGACTCGATGGACTAGCCACGGGTTGCTCGCTCACCACAGCGCTCGCCTACGCAGGCTTTGGCTACATTTGCGGAAATGCCAACTACTCCGACTACCTCGGAGTCGCGCATCATTCACTCGCCAATGAATTGCCCATCGTCGCCATGTCATTAGCGGGCGCATGTCTCGGCTTCCTATGGTTCAATGCGCATCCGGCCAAGATGTTCATGGGTGATACCGGCTCGCTCGCACTGGGCGGCTGCATCGCCACACTGGCCATCGGCTGCAAGCAGGAGATCGTGCTTGCGCTCGTCGGTGGTGTTTTCGTGATGGAGGCGATGAGCGTGATTATCCAGGTCATCAGTTTTAAAAAGCGCGGCAAGCGAGTCTTCCGCATGGCTCCGATTCACCACCACTTCGAACTCGGTGGTTGGCATGAAAACCAAGTCATCGTGCGCTTTTGGATTCTGTCTCTTCTCTTCGCTCTACTCGGTCTTGCTACGCTAAAACTTCGTTGATCATGCCGCTCTTTACCGGACAACACTTTGCCATTCTAGGTGCTGGTCGCAGCGGGCTAGGTGCTGCACGTCTGGCACGGATGCATGGCGCAGAAGTGACGGTTTTTGATGAAGGTGATCCTGCCAAGATTCAGGCTGCACTCGATAAGCTTCATGCCGAATCTTTCTCAACCGTCAGCGGACAACAGGCTCGCGATCTTGTGGTGAAGTCGGGTGACTTTCAGCGTGTCATCATCAGTCCAGGACTCGATGCTTGCTGGCCGCTGCCGAAGAAATTCACTGATGCTGGCGTGCCGCTAGAAGGCGAGATGGAGTTCGCTTTCAATCTCACAGACGTGCCCATGGTGGCGATCACTGGCACCAACGGCAAGAGCACTTGCACCGAGCTGATCGCCCACATCTTTGAAGCCTGCGGGCGCAAGTCCATCCCCTGTGGCAATCACGGCATCTCACTGAGTGAAGTGGTGGCCAGCGGTGTGCGTTACGATGCACTCGCACTTGAGGTCAGTAGCTTCCAGCTTGAGACCATTCAGAATTTCCGGGCCAAAGCTACGTTGTGGCTCAACTTTGCTCCTGATCATCTCGATCGTTATCCCGGCATGAAAGAATACTTCGCCGCAAAGGCACGTATCTTTGAAAACATGACCGCTGAAGACACCGCCATTGTCAGGGCAGGGGAACCAGTCTCATCGGGCTTGGCGCAGCGCCTCACGTTCTCGGCTTATGGAGCGGAGGCCAATGGCGCTTACTCAAATGGTAATTTTTTCATTGATGGAAAACAGATCAGGGACGCCTCAGCCATTCGCCTGCGCGGACGGCACAACATGGAAAACATTCTCGCTGCCATGATGGCCTGCTGTGTTTTTGGTTTGGCCTATCCAGACATGCTGAAGGCCGCCTCCAGCTACGTGCCGCCAGCTCACCGTTGTGAACTCGTACGTGAGCTGAATGGCCGTGAGTACATCAATGATTCAAAGGCCACGAATCTCCACGCGCTGGAAGCCTGCATCGGCTCCATGGATCGTCCCATCATCCTCATTGCCGGTGGTAAAGACAAGCAGCTCGACTACTCGCCGCTGCGTGCAGAGCTGAAAGGCCAAGTGCGCGCCATGGTTCTCATCGGCGAGATCCGTCACCAGTTGCACGACCTGTTTACTGATCTGTTGCCATGCCATATCGCCACTGACATGGCGGATGCTGTTCGCATCGCCGCTGAGATTTCACAGGCAGGGGACAGCATCATCCTCAGTCCAGGCACCTCCTCTTTTGATATGTACACCGGCTATGGCCAGCGCGGGGAAGCCTTCCGCACGGCAGTGAATGCCCTTTCTTAAATCCCAAAGCAAACCACAAACGAAAACACCATCATGAGCAAAAAAAAGAACGATAGACAGCTTGTTTTCAATGATGTGCTGATGTAGCGACCGAATCGAGCTCATGACTTGTCTCTCCCTGTAATGTATTTTTGTCGT
>JBEBGU010000835.1:0-2445 GCA_040081325.1 Prosthecobacter sp. | reverse complement strand
AGCGTGAGCAAGGTCGCGGTAAATTCTGGAGTGACGACAACAACAAAAAGAGATCCCTTCGCGGATTGGGAGGCCGCCTTGAAGGCTGGAAAACTGGCCGACACCAAGCTGCGCGGAGAATTACTCCAACGCATGGCAATGGTGGACGCCGCGCGTGCTTGGCGCATGCTCATGACGTCTGGCCTGCCCGTGCAGCGGGCAGACATCGAGGGCATCGCAGATGCTTGGTATGAGAAAGACCCGGCGGCAGCAGCGAAGTTCGGCATCGCATTGAGTGATCCGCTTCAGCGGCCCGCCTTTCTGCGGCAGGTGCTTTCCAAGTGGTTTCTCGAAAAACCCAGCGCTTTCGCGGCTTGGTACGAGACACAGGCCGTGGAGCTTGATCTGGCGCAGTTCATCAGCTCATCCAACATGATCTACCGGCCTGGCATCAACACGCTGGCGGATCTTGAGAGCGCCGTGCAAGTCAGTCCGCCGTACAGCAGTTTCCCAGACCTCGTGGGACGCCAGTTTCACGAGGTCTGGAAACAGCCGAATCAGCGTCAGGCAGCCTCAGACTGGCTGCGCAGACTGACCGACGACAAAGTCCGTGATACGACGTGGAAGCATCTCATCGCTGAGGTGAGCAAGGCTGATCCGCAAGCCGCTACTGCGATGCTGGCGGAGATCGGCGACGCTCGTCTGCGGCGCGAGGCCAGCAGCAGCATCGCTGCCAATCTAGCGCATCGTGATCCGCAAGCAGCACTGGCCTACGCCGCCGCGCTACCGGATGAAAAAGCAGCGGCCACCGCCTGGCAGAGCGCCTTGTGCTCCTGGACCGTGAGTGATCCAAAACAAGCACTCGAATACATCCGCCAGAATCTCCGTACAATCACGCCCAAGATGCTGGACCCAGCGGCAAGGGAACTGGCGGCCAGCCACCCTGTCGAAGCCCTCGAAATCGCCGCCAGCTTCCCCAAATCGAATGAGCGCTCAAGTTTGATCGGAAATCTCATTTCCGGCTGGCGAAACGAGCAACCAGTGGAGGCTAAAAAATGGCTAGATAGCACTCAGGCCACCATACTTCCCGCTGCGGAATTGGAGCGTTTCCGCAATAAACCAGTGGCGCGTTATCCCGGCCAGACCGGATACTCGACAACCGTGAATGGCAGACGGATCAGCTACAACTATTAGCGCAGCCCATGGAGTGACTATGAATCGTCGCACCCATCGCAAGTGTCGGGTGATTAATGCCCTGCTTCACGAGTCCCGCTGCCCTTTGGTAGCTTCATCAGACTGTCTCCAAGTTCGGCGCGCATGGCTTCCGCATAGGCTTGCAGCTTGCTGATGATCTCGGGATGATCGGCAGCGACGTTTTTGGATTCACTGATGTCGGTGTAGAGATCATAGAGTTCGGGAGTGGTGATCTCTCCCTGCTTGTACTTTACGGGGGTTCCTCCGCTGGCTTTGGGCTGTGTGGTGTCGAGCAGGCGGAATTTGTGGGGCAGTTGCAGCTTCCACTGGCCGTCGCCGGAGGTGATGACTTGGAGCTGATTCTGCTCGTAGTAAGTGGCGTAAAAGTCGTGCGGGTTCTTGGTTTCTGGGCCGCCGATGATCAAAGGCCAGACGTTCTTGCCGTCGATGTCATGCTTGGGCAGATCTGCACCAATGGTGGCGGCGATGGTTGGTAGCATGTCGATGGTCATCATCATGGCATCACTGGTCGTGCCTGCGGGGATTTTACCCGGCCAGCGCATGAGTCCGCAGACACGCGTGCCGCCTTCCCATGAGGTGCCTTTGCCCTCACGCAGTGGTCCTGCAGAGCCTGCGTGGTCACCATAGCTGAGCCAGGGGCCATTGTCGGAACTGAAGATAACCCAGGTGTTTTCGGTGAGGCCGTTTTTGTCCAGTGTGTCGAGCACTTGGCCCACGGACCAGTCCACTTCCATCATCACATCAGCGAACAAGCCTTTGCCAGACTTGCCTTTAAATTTGTCACTCACAAACAGGGGCACATGCACCATGCTCTGTGCCAGATAGAGCAGGAAGGGCTTGTTCTTGCTGCGCTCGATGAAGCTCACGGCTTTTGCTGTGTAGTCGGTCGTGAGGTGTGTCTGATCTTCGGCGGTAACATCGTCATCCACGACTTTGTCATTCTCCATCATGGGTAGTTTTGGGAAGCCGCCTTTCTTCATCTCAGGATGGTACGGCCACATGTCGTTCGAGTAAGGTAAGCCGTAGTATTCATCGAACCCATGCTGAGTCGGTAGGAACTTTGGCAGATGGCCCAGATGCCATTTGCCGACAGCCGCCGTCGCATAGCCTTTCTGCTTCACCACTTCTGCCAGCGTCATTTCATTGGCATTGATTCCGTGTTTTGAGTTAGGCCCGAGGGCGCCATGAATACCGACTCGGTTCGGGTAGCAGCCCGTGAGCAAGGCTGTGCGTGAGGCCGAGCATACTGCC
>JBEBGU010000834.1:0-2445 GCA_040081325.1 Prosthecobacter sp. | reverse complement strand
TTATTGAACTCAACCTTGAGCGCCTCAACTCCGTGCTACCCCCGCTCAAAAATAAAGACCTGCTGCCGCTCAATGGCCTCCGTGATCTGCGCCGTGTGATGATACGTCCGATGGTGCCCGGTCTCAGTGATTCCGCCTTCGCCTTCCTTATCGGCAATGCTGAACTCAACTGGCTCAATCTCGAAGGTGTGCCGGATGTTACTGATGAGGTGTTGGCTAATCTGATGAGCGCCAAAAAGCTCGACCATCTATCCATCCAACATGCCCCCAAGTTCACCGGCAAGGGACTCGATCAACTACCCTGCAAAGACACACTCACCGTGCTCGAACTCCTTGGTTGCGGCATCACCGATGAAGGCTTGAAAGCCATCTGTAACTTCAAACAGCTCCGCCATATCCGGATTACCGCAGGCACGGCCTCAGACAGTGATTTTGCACTCTTGGGCGGCTTGAAATTACTCACCAACCTCACCATCACCAACACCGCCTTTGGCAATAAGGCCGCTGCGGGGATCGCCGAACTTAAAGGACTGACTCGTCTGGAGGTGGCAAACACCAAGCTCACCAATTCAGGATTGGAAAAGCTCTACACCTTGAATAACCTCACGGAACTCATACTAAACGGCACAGAAGTCTCTGATAAAGCTGCCGCTGATTTTCAAAAGGCCATGCCGAAATGCCGAGTTTCAAAGTAGTGTTGCTGAGTCTCAAGAGATCAATAAACGTCGCGGCGGTAGCGTTTGGCTTCCTTGAAAGCGGCCATGTAGGCGCTCGCTTCTTCGGCAGTTTTGCCGCCTTCTTTTTCGATGATGCTGTGCAGAGCTTTGTCCACATCCACCGCCATGCGTGAGGCATCACCACACACATAAACGATCGCGCCCTGCTCAAGCCAAGCATAGATCTCAGTGCTGTTTTCCAGCATCTTATGCTGCACATAGATCTTCTCCACCTGGTCACGGCTCCAGGCCGTGGTGAGCTTTGCCAGAGTGCCATCGGCTAGGTAGGCTTCAAATTCGTCTTTGTAGAAGAAGCAGGTCTTGGCGCTTACTTCGCCAAAGAAAAGCCAAGCTTTGCCCTTAGCCGCAGTGGCTTGACGCTCTTCGAGAAAAGCCCGGAATGGGGCGATGCCGGTGCCGGGGCCGATCATGATGACTGGTGTCTCCTCATGCGCTTCGGGCAGGCGGAAACCTTTGCCGTGATTGACGAAGACGGGGATCAACGTCTCACCCACTGTGATGCGCTCGGCCAGGAAAGTGGAAGCCACACCACCGCGCGCACGGCCATGGCTGCTGTAGCGGACCGTGGCCACTGTGAGATGTACTTCCTCTGGATGCGCCTTTTGACTGCTGCTGATCGAGTAGAGGCGGATGTTTAGCTTCTTTTGCGTCAGCATGAATTCCTGTGGCTCAAACTTTGCGCTCGGGTTTTCTAATAGCAGATCGATCACGTAACGGCCCCAGAGGTAGCTCTTCAATTCGTCCTTCTTCTCCGGCTCCAGTAGCCCAGCGAGTGCCGTGTCCCCCGCCGTCTTTTCGATGATGGCCTTGATGAGTTTGTTATCGATCTCGGTGATGAGTGTGGCTTCGATCAAAGCCTGACGAATAGGCACCTCGACGCCGCTTTTCGGGTGTTTGACGATTTCCTCACCCGAGAAACCGAGCGCTTTTAGCGTGTCGTAAACCAGCGCGGGTTCATTCGTCGGCTGCACAGCGAGTGAGTCACCAGGCGTGTACTCGAGCTGGCTGCCCGCCAGATCAATCTCGTAATGCCGTGTATGCTTCGGTGCATCAGGACCAGAGATATCAAAAGCCCGCTTCACTTTGGCGATGAAGGGATTTTTGACGTTATAGACGGGCTTACCGGACTCTGGAGTGCTCATGTTATAGGCTTGGGATAGGGGCGAAAGGCCGCGCAGGCTAGGGCAGGGGTTTGTCTTGTCAATGGAGCGAGAGTATGGCCCGAGTGCGTGATGATTCGCTTGGAATTCGTGGGCGGAGGCGGGTTTAGAAAGTGATCAGCACGTGGTTCAGCGAATATTTACACTCTTTTCGAAGAAGGGGGTAAGACGAGAGCCTCGGCTTGCAGATGGTGGGCGTAGATTCTACCTACAGCCCCCTCCATGCCAAAAAAATCTGCCGCCAAGTCCCTGAAAGCTCCTGCCCTCTCTGATGTGATTCAAGTGCGCGGGGCGAGGCAGAACAACCTGCGCGGCATCGACCTCGATCTGCCTTTGGGCAAGCTGACTGTCGTCACGGGACCGAGTGGCAGTGGTAAGTCGTCGCTGGCCTTTGACACGATCTACGCGGAGGGCCAGCGCCGCTATGTGGAGACGTTTTCTCCGTACACTCGGCAGTTTTTTGAGCGCATGGACAAGCCGAAGGTGGACGCCATCCACGGCATCCCACCGGCCATCGCCATCGAGCAGGTGAACAACATCCGCTCCAC
>JBEBGU010000833.1:0-2455 GCA_040081325.1 Prosthecobacter sp. | reverse complement strand
CCACCGTCATCGACGATGAGTTGTGGTCCGAGGCCGCCTGGGAACATGATGGCCTTCCAGGTACACCACCAATATTCTTCGAGGGTCTCACCCTTCCAAGCGAACACCGGTGTGCCAGTGGCGGCGATAGCGGAAGCAGCGTGGTCTTGGGTGGAGAAAATATTGCAGCTAGCCCAGCGCACGTCGGCACCGAGTTCCTTCAGGGTTTCGATCAGCACGCCAGTCTGGATGGTCATGTGCAGGGAACCGGTGATACGGACGCCAGCGAGTGGCTGCTTTGGGCCGTATTTCTGACGTGTGGCGACGAGGCCTGGCATTTCGTGCTCGGCGATGTCGAGTTCTTTACGGCCAAAATCGGCGAGGCCGATGTCTTTTACTTTAAAGTCGGACATGTGGTGTGGGTGGGGTGTGGTTTAGGTTAAAATGAAACGAATCATCGTATCAGGATACGATGATATGTTCTGGAGAACTTGAGCGCTGTCAATTGCCGTTTTGCATGACACTCACGCTGCCATAGGCGCTGTGCCGAAACGCCTGATCAAACATGCGCTGCTGGCGTGATTGCCTTTGCTCCAGTTGGTGCCATGATGCGCGCCTGATGGCCGCCCCCGCTGGACTGCTGACCTTACCAGGTCGCACCTTTCTTCACTTCCTGACTTACCTCGGACAGCTCACCGCACTCACGGCTGAGTTGCTGATTGCCGTGCGGTCTGGAGTCTGGCGGCTGAAACTGGTGGCGCGGCAGATCGTGGAGATCGGCTATGGATCGCAGGCCGTTGTGATTGTCACTGGCGCATTCACTGGGGCGGTTTTTACTTTTCAGAGCTACGCGAAGTTCAAGGAATTTGGCTTTGAAACCACTGTCGGCGCGGTTGTTTCCGTGGCGCTTTGCCGCGAGCTAGGTCCCGTGCTGGCTGGTCTGATGGTCGCCGGCCGAGTTGGTGCTGCGATGGCTGCCGACATAGGCACGATGAAGGTGACGGAGCAGGTGGATGCTCTGCGTGTCATGGGCGTGCATCCGGTCGATTACCTCGTGCTGCCGCGTTTCTTGGCGATGATGATTTCCATGCCTTTCTTGGTGGCTGAGAGCATCTCCTTTGGCCTCATCGCCTCCTACATGGTCACCAGTTTTGGCTATGACATGCCATCCTCATGGTATCTCACGCATATGATCGATCACACGAACATGGAGGATCTTTCCATCGGCATGATCAAAGGTTTCGTGTTTGGGATGCTGATCACCCTGATCTCATGTCATCAGGGCCTCTCAGCGGAAAACGGTGCGGTCGGTGTCGGCGCGGGCACGACCAGAGCGGTGGTCATCTCATCGTTGGTCTTGCTCATTGTTAATTTTTTCCTCTCCATCCTCCTTAACTACGCCTTCCCGATTGGGAGCGTCTAGCCATGGCCGCCGCACCCTCCAGCACGCATCCAGCAGTGGCACCGAGCGCCAGCACCGAGACGTTCATCGAGTTGCGGGGCATTCATAAGCACTTCGGCAAACAGGAGGTGCTTTGTGGCATCGACCTCAAGCTCTATCACGGCGAGACGCTCTGTGTCATCGGCCCCAGTGGTGAGGGAAAGACGGTGATGATCAAGCACATCATCGGCCTCATTCAGCCTGATGAGGGCGATATTTTCGTGGCTGGAATGCATGTGAACCGCCTGCATGAACGCGAGATGGCACCCATCCGCCAGAAGGTCAGCATGCTGTTTCAGGGGGCGGCACTTTTTGACCGCATGACCGTGGAGGAAAACGTGGCCTTCCCACTCTTGGAAAGCGGCGTGCGTGATCGCAGTGAGATCAAACAGCGTGTGCTTGAGGCGCTGACAGCGGTCGATCTGGATGAGCATCTGGATAAATATCCCACCAGCTTATCCGGCGGCATGCGTAAACGCGCGGGTATTGCCCGCGCCATCGTCGCTCGCAGCGAGTGCATCCTTTATGATGAGCCTAACTCAGGCCTCGATCCTATCGGCTCCGATATTATCGACCAGATGATCCAGCGCATGCAGCGCCGCTATGGAGTTACCTCCATCATCGTCACTCATGACATGCGCAGTGTTTTCAAAATCGCCAATCGTGTCGCTATGCTTTATCGCGGCAAGATTCATTTCCTTGGCACACCTGCCGAACTAGAAGCGTCACCCGACCCCATCGTGCAGGACTTTATCCACGGACGCTCCAACATCACTGGCTAAACATGCCTCAATTCCACCGCCCACGACCATGATCGATAGCGATAAAAAAACCGAAATGCTCGTCGGACTCTTCCTGTTCGTCGGCTTACTCCTGCTCGGCGGCCTCATCCTCCAGTTCGGGCGAGTTAGAGAAATTTTCAAAGATACCTACCACCTACGCGTGGCCTTCCCGAATGCCTCAGGCATCAAAGAAGGCTCGCCTGTTTTTCTCGGCGGATCGCGTGTGGGAAAGGTCAGTCAGAAGCCCGGCCTC
>JBEBGU010000832.1:0-2460 GCA_040081325.1 Prosthecobacter sp. | reverse complement strand
TGGCATCGTCGGGCATGTGGCCTTTGCAGATCCGATCAGCGCGGGTCTGCGCGTGCTGCTGCGGGATGAGGCCCGGGCCACGGGAGCGCGTGCGCATGTTGGCGGCACCTATGTGAACATGGATGGCCCGGCTTTCTCGACCCGAGCCGAGTCGAATGCGAACCGCCAGCTCGGCTTCGACGTCATCGGCATGACGAATTTGCCTGAGGCGAAGCTCGCGCGTGAGGCAGAGATCGCGCTCGCCACGCTAGCGATGATCACCGACTACGACTGCTGGAAGACGGACGAAGCGCATGTCACCGTCGATGCCGTCATGGCCCATGTGACCGCGAATGTGGCGCTGGCCAAAGCGGTGATCGCGCGAGTTATCCCACTCATCCCAAAAGAGCCGACCTGGCCTGAACATCATGCACTGGAGGGAGCCATCATGACCGAACGCAAGCTCTGGCCTGCCGAGACGGTGGACAGCTTGAAGCCCCTTTTGCACCGTTTTCTCTAATCAACTATGACACTCCCTGATTGCATCACAATTGAAGAACCCACGCCGGGCTATCCTGTCTTTGTTATTAACCATCCCACCGCTACAGCGCGTGTCGCTCTGCATGGAGCACATGTGATGGAGTGGCAGCCAGCCGGACAGGCACAGCCGGTGCTATACATGAGTCCTGATGCGCTGCTGGAGCAGGGTAAGCCGATCCGTGGCGGCATCCCGATATGCTGGCCGTGGTTCGGCGGACACCCGACGGATGCGGCCAAGCCGATGCATGGTTTTGCCCGAATCCGCCCATGGGAGCTGGTGCGTGCAGATGCACAGGAGGGGCATGTGGCCATGCTCTTCAAACTGGAGAGCAGTGAGGAAACGCGGGCGCTGTGGCCGCATGATTTCCGCTGTCATCTTGGTGTGAGCATCGGTGCTGCGCTGGAGGTGTCTCTAATGTCTGAAAATACAGGTGAGACACCCTTCCATCTAACAGAGGCTTTGCACACCTACCTCACGGTGGGCGACATCGAGCAAGTGACCGTGCGCGGTCTTACTGAAGCGAGTTATCTGGACACGGTGGGAGAGCGCACGATGCGTGAGCAGGAAGGCGACATCACTTTTGATCGCGAGGTGGATCGACAATACACAAGCTCGGCTGGAGTGATCGTGGAAGATCGTTCGTTAGGCCGGAACCTCGTGGTGAATAAGCTCGGCAGTGGCACCACGGTGGTGTGGAATCCCTGGATCGAGAAGTCCAAGCGGCTCGCTGATTTACCTGATGAGGCCTATCACGGATTCCTCTGCGTGGAGGCCGCCAATGCGGGTGATGCTGCCGTAACCGTGATGCCTGGCGGCCGCCATGTGCTGCTAACTCAGGTATCTATGCCGACAGTGGTTTGATCCGCCGCTGATTATTTAGAAAGCCTGGGGAAGCGCGCTAACTCAGCGGTAGCGCTGGGTGCCGGGTTCGTTTGCAGCGACTTCAGGTAATCTGCAAAATTGCCGTCTTCCTGCGGCGACAGAGAGCGCTGCTCTGGATCAGCGACCAGCCAGCGTGCCCAGCGCAAAGAGAGCGCTTCATTTGGCGGCGTGCTTTTTGGGACTGCGGCTTCGGCGTGCTGCTGATCTTCGAGATCGAGTGACTGCGTCTTCCCCTCTACAGTCAGTCTGCGGCGGGCGAGAGACTCGGCGAGATCGAGGAACCAGCCTGGCAAATGCGCTGACTCAGGCGGCATGGGCAGAGAAAACCAGCCTTGCTTGGCGATCCGATAGAGGAGCTTCTTGCCGTCACTAGCGATGTAAATTTGGTCAATGCCAGCGCCTTGATAGATGCCTGGCGTCAGGCAGTTGCCAAACTTCGTTTCCCAGACACGGATCTGGCCTTCATCCGTCACCGTCACGAGCCGCTTGCCATCAGGTGTCAGAGCTAGGACGCTGACGAAACTGTCCTGACGAATCACGATGCCGAGACTATTGCCCGAGACGACATCCCACAGCCGCACCTCTTGATCCCGGCCTGATGTGGCAAGCAAGCGCCCGTCTTCAGACAGTGCCACTGCACCCACGGCTGGAGGATGCTGGACTGCGGGACCGAGCGCCCGACCGGTGCGTAGATCGAGCACCTGAACACGAGCTTCCGCATCGGCTGCCGCCGCCAGCGTGCGCTTGGAATTCCAGCCGATGGCAGCGGCTGTGCGCAACAGTTCAGGCGCGCTTTTTGGTAGATTTGCTTGCTTGCGGTAGTCATCATCAGGGGCGGCAAGGAAGCAGCGTGTGGCCATGCGTCGGTGAGTGCTCCATACCTGCACATGAGCGTCGTAGCGCGGTGCCATGACGAGCATGGAGCAGTCGGCACTCGTGCTGGCTTCTGAAAGGCTATGCTGGAGTCGGTGGCGCAGCCGCTCACTCGTTAGAGTATTCCAGACCTGCAGTACGCCGTGTCGGGAAACGGTCAGCAGGATGGCGTGCTCGGAAGATCT
>JBEBGU010000831.1:0-2462 GCA_040081325.1 Prosthecobacter sp. | reverse complement strand
GCCAAGGCCGACGCTGAAGAAATCAGCGGCGACATCCGACTCTTTTGAACCTCGTGGAAACCACCCTGCCCGCCATTACCTGTCCTGCTGATCTGAAAGCCCTGCCGTTGGAGCAACTGCCCGCGCTCGCTGAAAAGATCCGTGCCACCCTGATCGAAACCCTGAGCGAGACTGGAGGCCACTTGGGACCGAATCTCGGCGTTGTGGAGCTGACCATCGCCATGCATCGCGTTTTCGACACGCCGAAGGATAAGTTTGTCTTTGACGTGGCGCATCAAGGCTATGTCCACAAAATGCTCACAGGCCGCTGGGACAAGATCCACACGATCCGCCAGTATGAAGGTTTAAATGGTTTCCTACTGCGCAGTGAAAGTGAGCATGACTGCTACGGTGCAGGTCACGCGGGAACATCGCTCAGCGCTGCGCTCGGGATGGCCACGGCGCGGGATTTGAAAGGCGCAGACGATCATGTCGTGTGTGTCTCAGGTGACGCTGCCTTTACCTGTGGACCTGTGTTTGAGGCGCTGAATAACGTCGCCGCGCATACGAATCGCCTGATCACTGTGCTCAACGACAACGAGTGGAGCATTGATAAAAACGTCGGCGCTATCGCCAAGTATTTTAACACCATCGCCACGCACCCAGGCTTTGCTAATCTGCACGTCAAGGCGGCTAAGTTTGTCGAGTTCGTTCTCGGTGGTGGTGCCCGCAAGCTCGCGGAGCGGGTGGAAAATAGTGCCAAAGGATTGCTCCTGCCGCAGAGTGAAGGAGCGCACAATCGCAGCACGCTCTTTGAAGAGTTCGGCATCCGTTATTACGGCCCGATCGACGGTCATGACCTGCCGCTGCTGATCCAGACTTTTGAATTCCTCAAGACGCAAGACGAGCCTGTCATTCTGCACATTCTCACCGAGAAAGGCCGTGGCTATAAACCTGCGCTGGAAGATCCGAGCAAGTTCCACGGACTCGGCAAATACAACATCGAGACTGGCGAGACGCAGGCTACGGACAAGCCGACCTACAGCCAGGTTTTTGCGCGCACTGTCACTGACTTTGCTAAGCAGGATAAGAAGATCGTCGCCATCACCGCTGCCATGCCGGGCGGCACAGGCCTGATGTGCTTTAAGAAAGAAATCCCTGAACGCTACTTTGATGTCGGCATCGCTGAAGAGCACGCGGCACTCTTTGCCTGCGGCATGGCGGTGCAGGGATTGCGCCCGTTTCTAACGATCTATTCGACTTTCATGCAGCGGGCGATCGACATGATCATCCATGACATGGCCATCCAGCATCTTCCTGTGCGTATGTGCATGGATCGCGGTGGTCTCAGTGGTGATGATGGACCCACGCATCACGGCTTGTTCGACATTGCGTATCTGCGTGGCATCCCTGGCATCATCCACATGCAGCCGAAAGATGAAGATGAGTTTGTGGACATGCTTTGGACGATGGCCAACTACGAAAAGGGTCCCATCGCCATACGCTATCCGCGTGGTAATGGCCCTGGTGTGACGCCAAAGGCGCATCCGTGTCTTCTTGAAATTGGCAAAGGTGAGCTCATTTCTGACGGAACTGATGTAGCGCTGATCGGCCTGGGCGATATGTTCACGACGGCTGAGCAGGCGAAGAAGGTTTTGGAGGAGAAGGGACTCTCTGTGGCCCTCATCAATCCACGCTGGATCAAGCCTCTGGACAATGCGCTCATTGAATCCATCGCCAAGAAAGTGAAGGTCGTCTGCACACTCGAAGACCACGTTCTCATGAATGGTTTCGGCTGTGGAGTGATGGAGATGCTTGCGACCGCAGGCATCACCACGCCCGTTGTGCGTGTGGGTTGGCCAGATGCTTTTGTCGAGCACGGCACACCTGCTATTCTACGCAAGAACCACGGACTCACCGTCGAAGCGACGGTGGAAAAGGTGCTCGCGAAACTGGCCTGAGAAAGTCAGGGTTCTTAACTCACCACATTCTTCGGCGCGCCATCCAGGAAGGCGCGCAGGTTGGCGGCGGTGAGGTCGATGAGACGGACGCGGGCTTCGTGGCTGGCCCAGCCGATGTGCGGGGTGATGAGGAGGTTCCGAGCACCCAGCAGGGGATTGTCGGCTTTCGGTGGCTCGACGGAGAGGACATCCAGCCCGGCGCCGGCGATGCGGCCGTCATTCAACGCCTGAGCGAGAGCGGCTTCATCGACCAGCGGACCCCGGCCTGTGTTGATGAGGAAGGCGGTGGGTTTCATGAGCGCGAGCGTGCGCTCGCCGACGAGATGCTTGGTGGCATCGGTCAACGGGCAGTGCAGGGAGATGACGTCGCTGTTTTGGAACACTTCGTCGATGCTGGCAGGCGTGACTCCTTCTGGTGGCGGCGTTTTCCACTCGCGCTTGCTGGCCAGCACCTTCATGCCAAAGGCGCTGGCGATGCGTGCCACGGAACTGCCTATGTCACCATAGCCAATGATGCCGAGC
>JBEBGU010000830.1:0-2463 GCA_040081325.1 Prosthecobacter sp. | reverse complement strand
GGTGGAATCGAAATCGTCGTCGATGGCCACGAAATCATGGTCATCACACTCGCTTCACCCCTCGGCGTCCAGCTCCTGGGTAGGGGAGTCGGCGACCGGATCACTCTACCGACAGGACAGCATGCGATATTGATTCGCCTCGGCTAGAATCTTCACTGACTTAAGCCGATTTTATTCAATCAAGAGTATCTAGAAACTAGCTTGGTTTTTGACTAGCCCTCCCGTCCCGAAGTTAATTAGTTGGGCGTAATTTCATATCTTGCCTGCAACCAGACTGTGATAAACATCCCACTATGAGTGCGGACGGTCTAACGTCGGTTGAACTAATTTTCCGTAAGGCCTTGCAATGCTCAGGCGTACAAGCGCGTGAGGAGTTTATTGCCGAAGCGTGCAGGGACGACACCGTTTTGCTCGCTGCGGTGCGCGCTATGATCCGCAGTCAATTGGTAGCAGAAGCTGATCCTTCGGACGCAACCCTGCTGGTGACGCACAGCCATTCAGTGAATGCATCAGGTGGCGAAAAGGCTGGCGACATCATTGGACGCTACACATTGCTTTATGTTCTCGGCGAGGGCGGCTTCGGTTCCGTTTGGGCAGCGGAACAGAGCGAGCCGGTGCGGCGTGAAGTGGCGCTCAAGATTGTGAAGTTCGGCATGGACACCAGGGAGGTCATCGCCCGCTTCGAGCAGGAACGGCAGGCACTCGCAGTGATGGACCACCCAAACATCGCCAAGGTTCTTGATGGCGGGGCGACTCCCCTGGGACGTCCGTATTTTGTGATGGAACTGGTGAAGGGCGAGCCGGTTACGAATTTCTGTGATCAACAGCAGTTGTCGATGACTGAGCGGCTCATCCTCTTCGTGCAGGTTTGCCATGCCGTGCAGCACGCGCATCAGAAGGGGATCATTCACCGCGATCTGAAACCGTCGAACATCTTGGTGTCACTCGGCGATGACGGACGCCCCGTTCCCCGCGTCATTGATTTCGGCATCGCCAAGGCGGTCACGCCATTGAATGCGGATGCCTCGCTGCTCACGCAGGTTGATCAATTCATCGGCACTCCCGCCTACATGAGTCCGGAACAGGCTGGACTGGGAGAGGGAGACATTGATACGCGGAGCGACATCTACTCACTCGGCGTGCTGCTTTACGAATTGCTCACCGGCACGCCGCCATTTAATCCAAAGGACCTGCGAGGCGCGGGACTGGAGGAGATGCGCCGCAGGATCCGGGAGGACGAGCCGCCCCGTCCGTCCACCCGTCTCAGCACCGTGGATGAAACACGGCGGCAGGATATTGCAACGAGCCGAAAAACGCAGTTGCCGAAGTTGGTGCAGTCCATGCGTGGCGATCTTGATTGGGTGGTGATGAAGGCGTTGGAGAAGGACCGCGCCCGCCGCTACGATTCCGCCAACAGCTTGGCGCACGATCTTGAGCGCTACCTCCGACAGGAACCCGTCTCGGCACGGGCACCGAGCTTCGGCTACACGATGGGCAAGTTCGTGCGGCGCAACAAAGGACCCGTGGCAGCGGTAGCCGCCATCGTGCTGCTCATCGTCGTTGGCTTGGTGTCGAGCACGTTGCTCTATCTGCGTGAGAAGACGGCGCGTGCGCGTGCCGAAACTGCCGAGCGCACCGCCACCTCCCAAGGCCAGCGGAGTGCGCAGATCGCCAAGTTCATGACGGAGATTTTTGACGGCATCACGCCGGAAGAGGCCAAGGGACAGGACACCAAGCTGCTGAAACAAATCTTGGATACCGCATCGCAAAGGATAGGTCGAGAACTTGATGGGCAGCCGGAGGTTGAGGCCGAATTGCGACAGACCATCGGTCAAGTGTACCGCAGTCTTGGTCTTTTTGACGAAGCGTTGCCTCATTTGCAGGGGATGCTGGATCTTCGCCGTCGGGCGCTGGGCGAGGAGCACGAGGACACACTGTTCTCGATGGGGTTACTGGGCTCATTTTACGAGGATCAAGACAAGATGGCGGAGGCCGAATCTCTCTACACCAAAGCATTGGAGACAGGGTGCCGGGTGCTGGGTGAGGAGCACCCTGACATGCTGGATACGATGGACTGTTTGGCCTCTCTTTACACTCTTCAAGACAAACCGAAGGAGGCGGAAGAACTTCATGTCAAAAAACTCGAGATACGTCGCCGAGTGTATGGTGAGGAGCATCAAAACACCATGTTTGCGATGAGTGAGTTGGCCTCGTTCTACGATTTTCAAGACAAACGAATAGAGGCCGAATCTCTCTACACCAAAGTGCTGGAGGTGCGACGCCGATTGCTGGGGGAGGATCACCCAGATACGATCGAAACAAAGCACAACCTGGCCGCGCTCTCGAATGACCAAAGTAAGCTAAAGAAGATCGAACCGCTCTTGACCAAAGTGCTGGAGAATAATCGTCGGATGTTAGGCGAGGATCATCCCAAAACGCTGGATGCGATGAGCAAACTGGCCT
>JBEBGU010000829.1:0-2468 GCA_040081325.1 Prosthecobacter sp. | reverse complement strand
TCACGGTACTGTCCGTATCGGACTCGCCATCAGTGACGAGATGGAACTCGTCGCCAGTCCACTGATGACGCTGGACGCGAAGCAGGAGCCAGAGCGTGAGATCATGCGCGTGGTCAAGGATAAGCACATCGGCACCATCGTCATCGGCATGCCTTTTCACATGAACGGTCAGCGTGGTGAGGCTGCGCAGCGGGTGGAAAAATTTGCCGCTGCACTCGGCAAAGCCTTGCAGCATGAGGTGCCCATCGAGTTTGTGGATGAACGGCTTTCTTCCGTGGAGGCTGAGGCTTCCATGTCGCGCGCAGGCATCACAGGCAAACGTGAACGCAATGAGATAGTCGATCAGCTCGCTGCGGTCGTCATTTTGCAGGACTACCTGAATAGCCAGCGCGGGCCTGCGGGCTTTTTGTTGCCGGATAACGCCTATGAAATGGAGTGGAATGATGAGCCGAAGCGACGTCGAAAGTAATCTCGGCCTGAATCGTGGCGCGGCCCCAGGCTTCATCCGTCTGCGCATCACCGTGGCCTACTGCGGCACGCCATGGCGCGGCTGGCAAAGCCAGGAAGGTGGTGACACAGTGCAGGATGTGCTGGAAGCAGCCGTTCTCAAATTTGCCGCCATCACCATTCGTATTCATGGCAGTGGCCGTACTGATGCAGGCGTACACGCGCTCGGTCAGGTGGCGCATTTTGATGTGCCGGAAAATTTGCGCAGGACAGATGCCGCATGGCTGAGCGCCCTGAATGCCTACCTTCCACTCACCGTGCGTGTGACTGAACTCAGCGCGGCTGAACCCAGCTTTCACTCGCGCTTTGATGCCGTCGGGAAAGTGTATCGCTATCGCATTTGGCGTCCGTATTTGCTCTCACCTTTTGAGTCGGAGCGCGCGTGGCATGTGTATGGAAAGCTCGACATGGAAGCGCTGCACGACTGCGCACAAAAGCTCGTCGGCACGCATAACTTCGTGCGCCTTTCTGCTAATCGTGGTGATATGCCGGAGACGGAGCGGCGACTGCGGCCAGAGAAGACCACGCGCACGATTCATCGAGTCGATGTGTGTGAGGCGGGTGAGTTTCTCGACCTCGAATTCGCAGGTGACGGCTTCCTTTATAAAATGGTGCGACTGATCGTCGGCAGCCTCATTCAGGTCGCCCGAGGTCGAGCATCGCGTGAATGGTTCGCTGATCTACTCACCACGAGTGAGGGGCTGCAAAGCCACCAGACTGCACCTGCCTGTGGATTGTATTTAGTTAGCGTGGATTACGCGGCGGCGGCCCATCCGAAATCAAAGCACACAAAAATTTGAGTGTGTGGCGTTAGGCCCAGGAAGCCGGGATTCCGGCATTAGCCTCTGACCTGCCATGAAAACAAACCATCGTTCCCTCCTCGTACTCCTTGGAGTGGCCTCCTTTAGCGGGATGTCATTCGCTCAAGAACAAGCACCGCCACCACGACCTCCGGCTGAAGAGGGTGCGAAACCCGGAGCACCAGAACCGCGTCGCGAAAGCACGCCTGAAAAACCGCGTGGTGAACGTGGTGAAAGTCATGCGCGACCTGAGTCTGAGCGTGGGCAGCCTCGTCGAGGTCCTTCGCCTGAATCACGAAGCAATCCAGAGCGTGGTCGCCCTGAAAGCGCGCCTGAATCACGGCGTGATGGCGCTGCTGATCATGGCTCACGCGGTCCGCGAGATGTCGATCAGGCTCACAGGAGGCCTGGACCTAAGGTCGGTGAAAGGCATCAGCGTGGACATCAAGATGGCAGACATGCCAAGCGTGGCTCACGCGGAGGTGATCGCGACCAGCATGGACCGCAACGCATGGGTCAAAGTGGGCCACCATTTCAGGGCCGCGAGCAGCATCGCGGTCCACCACCGCCGATGGCTAGACGCGATGACTCGCAGCGTTGTGAAGGACCGAATCACTCCAGGCAAGGACCGCCGCACCCGCAGTTTGGCCCGCGTGACGGCGGATCGCAGCAAGAGGGTAGGAGAGGCGATCTTAGACATGAGCCGCAGCCACCTCACCGAGATGGAGCAGCGCGGGATCAGGGGCCGATGAGGCAGGGCCAGCGGCCTAAAACTCACAAGCCGCACCGTCAAGAAGGTGATCGGCATCCTCAGGGACCGATGCCGCAGCGCCGAGATGAGCGGGATAACCGAGGTGCTTGATAGCGATTCAAAAAACACTAGGCGGCTGAGTTACCCTCAGTCGCCTTTATTTTTGGCCGTGAGTCCCCAAGGTAAGATCGACTTTTTCGACTGAGATTGAACTTTCTATGCACACGGATTTGAGTCTTGCCGGGTATTCGTCTAGTCTCGGCGGTCATTTTCTCCTGAAACCCAGTACTCACCCCTTTCTCAGCCATGCCCAAGATCATCGAAATGCCCAAGCTCAGCGACACCATGACCGAGGGCACGATTGCCAAATGGATCATCAAAGTGGGCGATAAAGTCACCACTGGCCAGTC
>JBEBGU010000828.1:0-2469 GCA_040081325.1 Prosthecobacter sp. | reverse complement strand
GCGAGCGAGTGTCCCGCGAGCAGGCTGGTGACGAGGGCGGCGGTGAAGGAGTCGCCGGCACCGACGGTGTCGGCGAGGGTTTCGGGAGGTTGGCCGGGGAGGTCGTGGCGTTGGTCGCGGGTGACGAGGGAAACTCCGTTCGCGCCTCGCGTGAGGGCGATGGTTTGCAGCGGGTAGTGGGCGAAGAGATGCGCGAAGACGGCAGGCTCATCGGACGCGCAGCCGAGCATGGCGGAGAGTTGAGGGAGTTCCTCGTCGTTGAGCTTGAAGAGCGTGGCGGTGGCGAGCGAGGCGAGCACGACCTCGCTCGTGAAATGCGGTGGACGCAGGTTGATGTCGAAGATGCGCAGGCAATCTGGTCGCGTGGCGGCGAGGAACTGGCGCAACGTATCACGCGAGACCGGTGAGCGTTGCGCGAGGCTGCCGTAGCAGACGGCGTCAGCACGTGCGGCGAGCGCGAGCAGCTCCGGCGAGCACGGGATCATGTCCCACGCGACGTTTTCGACGATGGTGTAGCTCGGCTGGCCGCTGGCATTCAGCGTGATGGGCACGGTGCCAGTGGGATGCGTTTTGAGCGGCGAAATGAAGAGCGTGTCGAGTCCAGCGGCGCGGAGTTGATCGAGAGCACGGTGGCCGAGCTCGTCGTCGCCGATGGCGCTGACGATGTGGACTTCTGAACCTAGCACGTGGGCGTGGTAGGCGAAATTGCCGGGTGCGCCGCCGAGTTGGGCTCCGGCTGGCAGCAGGTCCCACAGCAGTTCGCCGAAGCCGATGATGACCGGTTTGTCGCTCATGAATGAATGCCGAGTTGTTTCTGGATGTCCTCCAGTGACGCTCCTTTCGTCTCAGGCACCATCGTTTTCACCCACACGAGCTGCAGCCCCATCATGAAGGTGAAAAACAGAAATACCCAGCCCGGCGGAAACGCGCTGACCATGGCCGGAAAGAAGGTGGTGAGCAGCGCGGCAAAGACCCAGTGCGTGGCGCTGCCGAGCGCCTGACCTGTGGCACGATGTCGATCGGGAAAAATCTCCGAGATGAAGACCCAGATCACTGCGCCTTGCCCGATGGCATGCGCGGCGATGAAGGCAAAGATGCACGCGGGCACGATGCTGAAGTGCTCGGTAAAAAATGCCCACGCGCATAACCCGAGCGACGCGATGTAGCCAAACGAGCCGATGACGAGCAGCGTGCGCCGTCCGAGCCGGTCGATGAGCCAGAGGCCCGCAAAGGTGAAGACTAGATTTGTGATGCCGATACCGATGGATTGCAGCAGCGCGGCCTGGGCACCGAGTCCGGTCATTTCAAAGATGCGCGGCGCAAAGTAGAGCACCGCATTGATGCCAGAGAGCTGGTTGAAGAAGGCGATCAGGAAGGCCAGCAGGATTGGCACGCGATGTTTGGTGCTCCAAAAGCCGTGCGAGCTGCCTGAGTCATGTTTCGCAGCAGAAACGATCTCCGCGGCATGAGCTTCGATGATCGCAGATGGGGCCTGAGGCTGGATTTGACGCAAAACAGCCAGTCCGGCCTCGCGGTCGTCTTTTCGCGTGAGCAGCCAGCGCGGGCTCTCGGGCAGGGTGAAGCACATCAGCGTGTAAAACAGCGCCGGAACGGCCTCAATGCCAAGCATCCATCGCCATGCACTCTCACCGATCCCGCCGAGGAGGTAGTTCGAGAGAAAGGCCACGAGGATGCCAAAGACGATGTTAAACTGAAACATGCCCGCGAGGCGTCCCCGACGATCAGGCGGCGAAATCTCGGTGATGTAGAGCGGCGCTGCCACGGTGGAAATACCCACGCCAAGCCCACCGATGAAGCGTGCGATGATGAGTGACCAAACCTCCGGCGCGATGCCCGACCACACCGCTGAGACAAAATAAAGCACGCCCACCCAGATGAGCGTCTTCTTGCGTCCCCAACGATCCGTGGGCCATCCACCGATGAGCGAGCCCAACACGGTGCCATAAAGCGCTGAAGCCATCGCCACACCGTGCATGGCATCGCTGAGCTTCCAAAGCGACTGGATCGTCTTTTCCGCGCCAGAGATGACGACGGTGTCAAAGCCGAACAAAAAGCCCGCGAGCGCCGAGGTGATGGCCCAGAAGAAGAGGCGCGGATTGGTTTTTTCGGGGCCGGAGGAGGCATGGTTGGCCGTTGGCATGATGATTGTGAGTTGGTGGTGGCTGGCAAAAACAAAGAACGTTAGATGAAGCGGCCTAAATCAAAACACCGGCATCATCTTCCACGCTTCGAGCGACTTCACCGTCATCTCGCCATCGCGGGTGAAGAGCTTCACGCCGAGACTGTCCTTGCGGGCGGGGTAAATGCGCTGCGTGAGGCATTGGCGCTCATTGACGAAGACTTCGAGAATGCTGCGATCGAGGAAAACCCTCACGCGCACGGGTTCGCCGTCCTTCAGCGGCATCGGGGCGACTTGCTCGGTGATGTCCTTGAAATTGCCCTCCGCGC
>JBEBGU010000827.1:0-2474 GCA_040081325.1 Prosthecobacter sp. | reverse complement strand
CGTTTGGGACAAGGCACCAGCACTCAGGATGTGACGCGCTACACCGCCTTCCGCAACATCCTCAACGCCGAGTATGCGAACCTCATGGAGGACGCCTTTGCCGATCTCTCGAACAAGTCGATCATTGAGGCCGATACGATCAACGCGGCGCTGCAAGGCACCTCAAACTTCCCCACCATTCCGAACTCAGGTCTTGGTGAGCAATTGCGCACCGTGGCAAAGATGATCCAGGCTCAGGGTCCCCTCGGCATCACGCGTCAGGTTTTCTTTGTCGCCACTGGTGGCTTCGACACCCACGGCCCACAGCTTGGTGATCATGCTAATCTTCTTGGTGGTGTGAGTGCTGCATTGAAGGGCTTTCAAGATGGCTTGGACACGATTGGCATGGGCAACAGCGTCACCAGTTTCACGGCCTCCGATTTCAACCGCACCTTTGACTCCAACGGTCGCGGCTCCGATCACGGCTGGGGCGGACATCACCTCATCATGGGCGGCGATGTCGTCGGCCAGAAGGTCTATGGTTCGTTCCCTGATCCCGACATCAGTGTCGCTGGTAACCCGCTCAACACCGGCCGTGGCAACTGGATTCCCACGACCGCCGTCGATCAATACGCCGCGACGATGGCCAAGTGGTTCGGCCTCAGCGATACGCAGATCCGTGATGTGTTCCCGAACATCCAGAACTTCAATGCGGACCTGGGTTTCATGAAAGCCGCGTGAAACGCTTCCTTCGACCACTCGCTTTTGGATTCCTGCTTCTGCTTGCGGTACTACTGGGACTCATGCTCGGCAAAGGTGGCGGTGTGGCAGGTTTATGGGCGGATTTGAAGAGCCTCTTTGGACAGGAAACCTACCGCCTTGATCCGAACGATCCCGTGTTGAAAGCCGCGCTGCCTGTTCCTGATCCCGCCACAGGAATACCGCCCAATCCGCTGAATGATTTGCTCAAGCCTGACCTCACACCAGAGCAGCAGACGGGCATCATCGGCCAGATGCTGATCGACTACTGGACCACGGTGCGCTCGCTGCCGAATGGCAACTGGGAAGATGTTTGTGCCCAGCTCGCCGGAGCCAATCGTAAGAAGCTCGCGCTGGTGCCGCAAGAACACCCGGCACTCAAAGGCAACGCCTTCCACTCCACACCAGATTCGCCCGGCATTCGATTGCATGTCATCTCCAGCAGCGGCTGCGCTTTCCAGCTCATCTACGACGGCCCGGATAAACAGCCCTACACGGATGATGATCTGATTCGGAATTTCCCACCCGATTTGAAGTTCTAAGGAGGCTCACCAGCCACTACGAACATTCCATTTTTCCATCAACTCAGAGTCCAGCTCAGTGATGAATCGGCTTGGCTTCATGAGGATGTCGCCATCGCGAGCCTGATGATTAAGCACGGGATAGGTGAGATAAAGTTCGTCCTTCGCGCGAGTGACCGTGACATAAAAAAGACGACGCTCTTCCTCAAGACCGAGGTCACTTTCCTCCACAGCACGAGCATGAGGGAACATGCCGTCCGCCATCCAAACGGCAAAGACGGTGTGCCATTCGAGACCTTTGGCCTGATGCGCTGTCGTAAGAGTGACCGCATCACGTTCTTCCTGGTCAGGCTTGTTGTCCGTGTCCACGCCGCTGAGCAGTGAGAGCTGACTCAGGAACTCCAGAGGATCAGTGAATCGGCTGCTGTAATTGCTGAGCTGCTCCAGATCTTGCTCGCGCTGCTCGGCGTTCTTGAACTTGGCCTGCATGTACTCCTGATACACGCCTTCAAAAATACTGCGAATCATCTCCGGCGGCGTGGCGACTTTACCATCGACGATCAGCTCATCCAGCGTGTAGGCGAACTGATCCCAACTCTCGCGAGCCTTCTTTGGCACCGTCATGGGCAGCAGCAAGTCGCTGAACTTTCCGGTCATCACCTCAGCGCTAGCTGCTTCCGTTTTGAGCCAGGCATTCCACAACTTCGTGGCACTACTGCCACCGATACCGGGGATGAGTTTGACCATGCGCATGAAGCTGACTTCATCCCGCCGATTCACAGCGAACTTCATGAAGCAGGCCACGTCCTTCACATGCGCTTGCTCAAAGAAACGCAGGCCACTGGTGATCTTGAAGGGGATGCCACGACTCGTGAGTTCCATCTGAATCTCCATGCTGTGGAAATGCGCGCGATAGATGACGGCGATCTCATTCAGCTCCACGCCTTCGTCCTGCTGCTCCAAGATGCGCTGGGCAACGAAGGATGCCTGAGCGCTGCCACTATCAAGAGGCACGAGTGCGGGAAGCGTCCCCTTCCCTTCGCGCGCAGGCTGGAGGTTCTTGCGAATCTGCGCTCGGTTGTTCGCGATGCTTGCATTGGCCAAAGCGAGCACCTCAGGCACGCTGCGATAGTTCACCTCGATCTTATGCGAGCGCGCCTTCGGCCAGTGATCACTGAAGTTCAGGATGTTCGTCACATCCGCACCGCGCCAGGA
>JBEBGU010000097.1:0-9397 GCA_040081325.1 Prosthecobacter sp. | reverse complement strand
AAGGCGGGCGTCATGCCGGTGGCGGTCGTGGTGAGGGCGCTCAGATCGGCGTTGTTGCTCAGCGTGGTGAAGCTGATCTCGCTGCCGTAGCTGGTGTTCACGCTGTTGGTGGCGTAGGCGCGGACGTGGATGAGGGTGTTCGAGGGCAACCCATTAACCGTGCCGCTGAAAGCTCCCGTGCCGGAGCCATTGGCCACTTTGGTGTTTGCCGTGGTCGGATTGGACGCCAATCCCCACACGATGCCGCGATCCGTGACGGTGTCGCCACCATCTGCGGTGACATTGCCACCCAGCGTGGCGCTGTTATGCGTGACGGCGCTCTGCGTGGCGGTGGAGACAGTAGGTGCGCTGAGAACAGGCCCAGCCCCAGCCGCCACGACGAGCTGATACTGCACCACCACATCGTTCGTGCCATTGCTGATAGTGATCTGGAAGGTGGAGGTTCCGCTGGCCGCTGGTGTGCCCGCGATGGTCACGGTGCCGGAGCTGTTGCTCAGCGCCAGCGGTGAGGGCAGGCTGCCATTGGTCACGGTGTAGGTGAAGCCGGTGGCTCCGGTGGCGAGGGTATAGCTGTAAGGATCACCCGCTTTTCCAGGTGGCAGCGAAGTGGCTGTATAGTCCGCCGCTGCTGCCGAGCGCTCAAAGGCTCCGATGTCTTCCACGCTGCCGACGATGCGGGTGGCACCACGCGCAGCTGTGGTCAGGCCCGTGGAGGGAGACGTGATGCCTTGATCAATCCCTGGCGAACCGCTCAGCAGCGCGCGTGTCCAGGCCGTGCCGCCGTGATTGCCGGGCGGACTGACGATGGGCACGATGGGGGAAGCACCCGTGCCGACGCGGTCGTTGCTGGCATTGGGATTGCCTGCTGTGCTGAAGGGAGCGGGTGCACCTGAGTTGTTGCCGATGAGGTTGCCGCCGGATGAGACAAAGGTGCCGGTGCCCACGCCCAGGTCAGGCGAAATGGGGCTGGTGTTCCCGGCCACGATTGTGTTGCGCAGCGTCCAGGTGCTCGTTCCTGAAGCAGAAAGGCCGCCTTGGCTATTCCCCGCACTGTTGCCTGTGACGGTGGAATTGATGAGAGTAACGGTCGAGCCATTCCCTACCCGTATAGCCCCCCCGAAGCCATTGGTCGCATCCGGTGCCCTGTTACCGTGAAAGGTGCAGTTCTTGAACGTGGCATTGATTGGGGAATTGGTATTGTGGATCGCCCCCCCACTGGAAGACCCGCTGAGACCAGCGGTGTTGCCGATGAACGACGTGTTGGTGAAATTGAGAGTAATCGGCGTCGCAGTGGTGTTGCCATTGAAGATGATGGCACCGCCAAAGCCGCCACCGGCGTTGCCAAGGGCGGCGGTGTTGTTTGAAAAAAGGCAATCCGTCACATTCATGGTGATGCCGTGTCCGTTGCAATGGATGACCCCACCATTATTGGCAGACGTGTTGTTGGTAAAAATACAGTCCGTGAGCGTCAAGGCACAGGTGCTTGTCGTTGCAGACATGGTGATCTTAATCGCACCTCCGCCTAAACCGTTCGTGTTGACACCACCCGTCAGCTTCATGCCGCTGAGGGTCAGGCTCGCACCCGTCGTGACGAGTTGGAAAAAGCGATTAGAGCCGCTTTGGGTGAGAGTGAGCAGATGCGGTCCTGGCCCTGTGATCGTCATCGCACCACCGGCAGGATTGATCGTCTGCTCCGCTGGCAGGGTGATCGTCTGCGGCGTGGCAAAGGCGGCACTGTCAAATACAATGGAATCCGCCGCACCCGAGGCATTGGCATCCGCAATAGCCTGAGACAGCGAGCCAGCCCCCGAGGCATTGGCATTGAGCACTGTAATGGTGGCGGCGTGAGTCGTGATAGCACTCAGGCCCAGCAGCAAGGCTGCGGCAGGCACGAGGAAGCGTGAGAGGATGGGGTGTTTCATAAGATAGGCGGCGGATGAAGGGGTAAATCGAAAAGTGGCGCGTGTGATATGGAAAGAGGAAGGGCATCTGATTTCAGAGTGGCACAATAGCCGCCTCATGAATCACAAAGGCCGGACTTTTACTACATGGGGTTGGAAAGGCCAAGATGAAAATTTCCATCTGAAGAAAACGTCACCCTAGTTTTTTCTCGGCAACGGCACGTCTTTTCTGATAAAACCCCATTAATTCACGCAACCAACCCCGCGCGAAGGACTGACAGATGATTCCGCAAGAACTCGCAGTCCAACGGGCAGGCCCGCACGCCAGCCGCTCAGGGAAGCCGTTCTCTGGCGGTGCTCAGAAAAAGCATCTGGCGGGGCATCGGAGCTTCTCAGGCGTACTGCCGGACGGTCCGGCTGGAGTGCTGAGGTGCTCAGCGGCCTGGCCAAACGCTCTAGCGCGGGTGCGGCGCAGGTCAGCAGCCTCCGCAAATGATTCCGCTCCTAGCTGGGTGTGCTCAGCAGCCTGGCGGGACGGTTCAGCGGGGGTGCAGCGCACGTCAGCAGCTCGGCAAGTCGGTCTGGCTAGGCTGCGGAGCACGTCAGCCACCCAGCCAAACGGTTTAACAGGGGTGGTGGTGTACGTCAGCACGCCGCCAAACGCTCCCGCTGTGTGCCTGAGTAGGCCTGAGGCCCTGGTGAATGTTTTTTTCCACAACCTCCTGATCGCCAGTGCCCGGCGGGAGGCTGCACCCAGGCACGCGAGATACCCCCAAACTAGCGCAAATGAAAGTCGCCACGTTGTGCCGAACTCACGGGATGCGCGCCTCAACAGCACCATCGCCATCTCTCCTTTGAAAGCCGCCTTCTATGGCTCTTTTGCGCGGCTGCTTATGGGCGTGTCGATCCACCATACGAGTGGAAGCGACGGAGCAAGTCGTCGAACCCTCCTCGGCCCATACCAATGAGCGCTTTGAGAGTTCGGGTGTCCTAAGTGATCCGCGAGAATTGGAGCATCTCCAAACTGCGTTGACGTAACTCATTAACTTCCGGACTCTTCATCCCTCACCCATTACCGCCAGCAAATTTACCTCGATACCAAGAGCGTTAGCTAGGACACGGTAGGTTTGCTGGAAAAGCTACGCCGCAAATACCTGCTTCACTTCGTCAGCCAAAATTTCTAGGCCGTCCTGCACGATGGCTTGAGGCTGAGAGTAGGTGAGGCGGAGACATTCGTGGGGATGCTGCCAGTCGTGATTGAGGCCATAGGCAAAGTAGTGGCCGGGAATGACGAGCACCTTGCGGGCTTTGAGCCGCCGATAAAGTTCAGCCGCAGGAATGGGCAGATTTTTCAGCCAGAGCCAGAGAAAGAAGGCACCCTCCTGAGCATGAACAGCCCAGGGCACATCATCGCCGAGGGCAGCACTCAACACACCTTTGGCAAAGTCGGAGCGCTGCTTGTAAAAAGGGCGGATGATGTCGCTGCCAAGGCTTAGCAGTTGGTTATCCGCGAGCAGTGGAGTCAGTAGAGCCTGACCGATGTTGCCATTGGCCAGTGACACAATGGCGTTCATGTTCGACAGCGCTTTCACGATGGCCGGATCGGCGACGACGACGGCCGTGCGCACACCAGGTAGCCCGAGTTTGGAAAGGCTGATGCTAAAGATCATACCCGGCTCCCAGGAAGGGCGGAAACTGCCATGAATGACGCCGGGGAAAGGGTGCCCGTAAGCGTTGTCTAGAATGAAAGGAATGTGGTGCTGACGGGCGAGATCGCGCAAGCGGCTGAACTCATCTGGCGTGAGCACATTGCCAGTCGGATTCGTGGGACAGGAGACGCACATAGCCGCGATGTCCGAAGTGATTTTAAGGCCGTCAAAATCGACGCGGTATTTGATCTCGTGTTCACCGCGCTCCTCGATGTGCGGGAGGACGGCGGTGAACTGATCTGCACACAATGCCTGATTGGCATAGCCGATGTACTCGGGCAGTAGAGGAAAAAGAATGCGCCGTTTGCCCGTGGCGCTGTCACCCGCGAGTAGATTAAAGAGCAGGAAGCAAGCGCTCTGACTGCTGGGCATGACGGCGATGTTATCGCGCGTGACTTGCCAGCCGCATTCGCGTTTCAAAAAACCTGCCATCGCCTCGCGGAAGAGCGGGTTACCGCCCGGTGGATCATAGTTGAGCAAAGTCTTGTCCAGCGCGATCGCGCGGCACCATCTGCCAGCAGCTCAGTCATGCGCTGCCGCCAGAGTGCCTGCACTTCAGGGATGGCCGCAGGCTGTCCACCACCGAGCATTCGCATGTCAGGGTGCGTGGTCAGCGCCTCTCCCGTATCGTCCATGAGCTCCTGGATACCACTGGGGCCAGCGAGCCGGTTGCCGATGTTGGAGAAAAGTAAGTTAGGTGTCAGCATCCGATGTTCTCTTTGGTTTGATCATAGAACGTGTGTCGCTCCACGCAAGACATTGGCCCGATTAGTCATCGCTGCCACACTTCCGGCAAGCGCTTGCCGGGGCGGGCCTCGCCACCGGGAATAACTAGGAAGCCGCGCCACTCCACCAGCGGGGTCGTGACGAGAGAAAAGGGCACCTCACCCGAAGGCGACCAAGCATCGCTCTGCCAGTCATAGGCCAGCACACTGCGCGGGAAACCAGGGTGCTTGTCTTTGGGTTCAAAGTCTGCCAACACGCCGTCATCACCACCGATGAGGAGCAACCTGCCCTCTCGAATCGGTGCGGGTGAAGGCGCGGCCACCGAGACGCGAGGCAGATCAGCCATTCGCTTCCAGCCGATTTCAGGTGTGTAGCGCCAGGCGTCCTTCAGCCACTCACGCGCGGCTTTTCCATCAGGTCCGGGCTTCAAAGCTGCGCCGCTGAAAACAAACACACTGCCATCAGCGGCAGCCATCGTCGGCAGAATGCGGGGCTTACCTGGGCAGGCTGGTAGCGACTTCCAGCCATCTTTTAGCTCAGCCAAATCAAGCGCCCAGAAACTCGCCAGCGCTGTCGTAGCCGCAGGTGTTTCGATACCGCCGATCACATAAATCACCGAGCCGAGTTGAGCGCCCGCCATGAAGGCACAGGCTTGAGGTAAAGCAGGCAGTTCTTCGGTTAAGAGCTTGTTATCCCGCAATCGAAACCGAATCACTTCTCGAAAATGGCTGCTAGCATCTCCACCACCGATGCATATCCAGCCCGACTCGGTCGTGAGACTCACTCCATAACCATTGGGCTTTGGCAGCTTGCCCACTTTCTCCCATTTTCCTGCTGGCTCGTGCAGTGCATACACCGTGTCATACCAGACTTTGGTGCCGCCTTCCCAAGGCTTCTTATCTGGGAAATTTGTGCCGCCCGCCACCAGCAGCACGCCATCTGCCACGCCTGCAAAAGCTCCTGCAAACCCCTCCGCATCTGGCAGCGATGGCAAAGGCTGCCAGCCAGAATCAGCCGCGAGCAGCGGCATGATGAGAGAACAAATACTGACGATCCATCGTGTCATAGGAACTGAGGCTAACCCGCCCATGCCTTCAAATGCAATGACCAAACTGGCATCCTAGCCACGATCACTTGCTGAATTGAAAATACAGCGCCACCAAGATGAGTCCGAGCAAAATGGCGATGGTGATTTTCACCCAGCTCAGTGGGTACTCACCCGCGATCTTACCGGTGGCTCCGTTCACCGCGACTTGGTAGTTCTTGCTACCGTAGGTGTAAGTTAACAGCCAGACGGGCAGGAGCGTGTGTTTAAACGTCTGCGCGCTGAAGCTTGGTGCGATACGCAAATTCCGCTGCGTGTCACCGGGCACCTGACGCGAGCATTCATCACGCAAGAGTTCGGTCATGCGATCACGCGAGTTTTGCGCGGCTTGGATGAGATCAATCTGATACTGCTCGACCACCCAACCGGTGAGATAACCAGGATCATAAGGCAGCAGTGCCGACGTGGTCGGGAATGGCTCAAGCTCGGCTAACAAATTGGCGTGTACGCCTTTGGAAGCAGGCACGAGCAGGTCATCAAAGAACTGAGCGATCTGACCGCTGGCATACTCCCAGCGCGTGTGCTGCTGGCGGCGGCCCTGGCTATCAGTCGTGTAGTAATGATGACCAGCCTCCGCCTCCCACGGGCAGTCGGCATGAGCATCGAAAGTCCAGTAGGGCAGATAAAGTCCGTGCAAGGTATCGGTCAGTGCTTTGTCTCCCACATCACTGCGCGCCCAAAAGTGGCTGCCATACCATTGGCGGATGCTTTCCCGCACCTGACTTTCTGAAATTTGAAACGGTAGCTGACTGCCGGGGCGAATTGGTGACTGCATGTCGTCGATGCTCAGCAGCGCGGGAGAACCACAGAAGTCACAGGCCTGGGCCACACGCTTCTCATCGAAAACCGAGATCGCCTGACAGCTCTGGCACTTCACCGTCTTGCGCTCCGCCGCCCAGCCGCGCGACTCATCGGGCAAAGCGCGCATGGCCTCTGCCAAATCACATTCGCCGACCAGCGTGCCGTCACCCTGCAATTCCGCGGGTGACTCCGTGCTGCAATAGGGACATATCAGCGCCTTCTTGCCCGGATTCCACACGGCCTGTGCACCACAGGCGGGGCAGAGATATTTGTTGATGGCCGTGATGTCAGACATGGCAGAAAGCGGTCCGCTTTAGCCCAGCTTGGCACCCAGCTTGATCAGCATGGCTTCCAGCATCTGACCATACTTGATGTAGCTATCGTACTGCTCCTTCGCCTTCTGCTCAGGGGAGAGATCATCCGCAGCACCGGCTCCATGGAAGACCACGGCCACATGCGGCTCAATGCTGATGTAGCCCGCGTAGCCTGTCTCGACGAGATCCTTCATGATCCGCAGCGTCTGGCCTTCGCCTTCACCGGGGAAGGTGTAAACAGCGTCGTTCTTAGCCTTGTCCCAGATACCATCCTTCACATGCACATGAGCCATGAATGGCTTCACTGCTTGGAACATTTCCCACGCATCCTGCTTCTGGCCTGGGCGATCACGATCATCAATGAAGACTGGATTGCCAGTATCAAAAACCCACTTCATGCCGGGCACAGCCTCAGCCATGCGGCGCACATAGGTCGGACTCATGCCACCCCAGTTCATGCAGTTCTCATGCACCACGGTCAGGCCCGCATCAGCAAAGCGCTTGTTGATTTCATTCATCCGGCGAATGCGCTCTGGGGCAAACTGCTCTTCCAAATCTTTACCATCTGCGTCCTTGCACACCGCATAGCTCATCACGCGGATCAGCTTGGCTCCCAGCCGCTGCATGCGCGGGATGGCTCGGCTGATTTCTGCTTCAGTGATGCTGAAGTCATCGCTGATCTTCTTCGCCCAGTTGCCGATCAGTGAGCCGAAGCCACTGATCTTCATGTTTGAGGCAGCGAGCTTCTCGCAGACCTTTTCAAAAACAGCGTCCGGTATCTCATGCAGGTTCCCTTTCACGCCGTCGATCTCGACGCCGCGAGACTCAATGCTGTCCCAGCCGAGTTCCTGATGGGCTTTGATTTGCACGTCGAGTGACGCGCCTGCTTCGTCTGCGATTCCGGTGAGTTTGATCATGATGAAAAGTTGGCTGAGCAGGTTGATAAACGGCGCAGCGGAGGTTGCAAAACTTTATCTGAAATACCCGGTCACTTTCAGCTTACGGCTGAAGATTTTGTCACCAGCGGCGACAAAGAGCTGGTCGTGATCTTTGCCAGCAAACTCGCAGCCGACGACTTTGCCATCGGCGACGGGTTTGGCGATGATACCGGAGAGTCGGCCCATGGGATCGAAGATCTGGACGCCAAGTTCAGTGGTGACAAAATAGCGACCTTTAGACTCGGTGGTCGCGCCATCGCCTGAGGCAGACTCTTTGCCGACGGGCAGCCACATCGTCATGTAGGGTTCACCAGCGCTGAGCGTGCCGTCGTCCTCGATCCGCCAAGCCCAGACGTGCTTACCGCCATACTCAGAGGCCACGAGCGTGCGCTCATCAGGGGAGATGGTGATGCCGTTGGGCTTCACGACGTGTCCCTGATCAGCGATGATATGCTTCTTGTCTGCCGTGATGAGATGAATCATCTGCGTGGGTGTCTCAGTGAAGTAAAGGTGTCCCTTTTTGCTGACCACGAGATCGTTGCACTTTACACCCGTGAGCAGCACCTCCACCTCACCCTTCATGCTGATGGCGATGATGCGCTGCTCTTTGTTATGACAGGCGTAGAAGCGACCATCGGACCCGATCTGCAATCCACTGATGCCAGGGAGGTTATCGAGAAAGAGATCTGTCTTCCCAGTGGCGACATCCAACTTGTAGATTCCTTTCCCTGCCTTCACGTCCGTGAAGAACAAGTTACCTGCTGTGTCCGTGCAGAGGCCGTCGGTGAAGGTGTAACCGCTAGCCGCTTCTTTCCAAGGCTCACCGTCGATGAGGAACTCGTGGAGGGAGGTGTCCTGGGCGGTGGCCAGCAGTGGAAGAGCGAGTGAGGCGAGAAGGAGGCGTGAGGTCATGATGGATTAGTTGTAAATATCTTTGCGGTGCCCAACATCCACGACAAGGACGACAAGCCTGCCATCGTGAATTTCATAGATGATGCGATAGCTTCCTGAGCGGATGCGCCACCTGCCAGATGAGCCTTTGAGCTTTTTACAGCCAAGAGGCCTGGGCTGGCTGCACAGTTGGTTGATGTCCGCTTGCAATTGAATCTGCACAGCTTTCTCCAACTTACAGAAGGCACGGTTGGCGGCATTGGTGAATTCGATGCGATACCTCATGGTAGCAGACCGCATTTCCGCTGAACTTCTTCCCATGGGATCGGATCACCACCTTCAGCGAGCGCTGCGTCAGCCGCGGCGTTGTCAGCGGCATCTTCTGACTCTTCGCGCTTCTGTTCCAGCCAGTCCACAATCTGCCAGAACTCACGCGAAGGCAGGCTTTCGATGGCTTTTTCGATTTCCAATACTGTGCTCATGCTGGCTAAGTTGCTTTGAGTTCAGAAGGTTTCAAGATTCACTTCTTCCACAACCAGCGCAACGTGTCGGGCAGCATTGAGGCACCGTGCTTGCCGTTGTGAGTGCCTTCACCGAGCACAAACTGGTAATCATAACCTGCAAACTTCAGCGCAGCGGCCATGTCTGGATTGGCGAGCGGCCAGTTACCAAACTGATTGTCGAGATCATTGCTGCCGTCCTGGAGGAAGACCTTTATCGGCTGTTTGTCGGTTTTGCGGATGAGTGCTGGATAGACATGACCGCCACGGATATTCGTGAAGGACCCAATGTGGCTGACCACCTTGCGGAATGCGTCAGGCTTCTCCCACGCGACGGTGAAGGCGCAGATACCGCCGCTGCTATTACCACAGATGGCGCGCTCATCAGGGTTCGTGCTGAGGTTGTAGTCCTTGGCCACAGCAGGCAGGATTTCTTCCATCAAAAAACGCGCATGGAGATCACCGAGCGAGTCATATTCAAAGCTGCGATTGCTGCGTGACTTGTCCTTGGG
>JBEBGU010000826.1:0-2459 GCA_040081325.1 Prosthecobacter sp. | reverse complement strand
GTCAGCGGTTTGCCAGCGGGACGCGGGACTTTCTTCAGCTCAAAGGCGTCCACTTCCTCCGCGATTTTGTTCACGGTTTCGTTGGCTTTGCGTGAGCGCTCCAACTCGGCGGGTGTGCTCAAATCCATCGCGGGTGCGGCCTGACCACTGCGGCCTTTGCCGTCTTCGCTGGTCTGGTTGAAGACATCGTAGAGGCCGTAGTAGTCGCGTTGGGTGAGTACATCAAATTTGTGATCGTGGCACTTGGTGCAACTCAGCGTGAGACCCATCCAAACGGTGCCAGTAGTCTCCACACGATCCATCACGTTCTCTACCCGCGTCTCTTCGGCGATGCGGCCGCCCTCGCCATTGATCATGTGATTGCGATTGAATCCGCTCGCGAGTTTTTGCTCCTGCGTGGCATTGGGTAAAAGATCACCCGCGAGCTGCCAGATCGTGAACTGATCATACGGCATGTTGGCGTTGATCGCCTTCACCACCCAATCACGCCACGGCCACATGGTTCGCTCGGGGTCGCCTTGATAGCCGTTGCTGTCAGCATAGCGCGCGGCATCCAGCCAGTCCCAGGCCCAGCGCTCACCGAAGCGTGGGCTGGAGAGGAGACGCTCGATCAGATCGGACGGATCGGACGAATTGGGAGGCAGTCCGATGAGATCGAGTGAGAGCCTGCGCACGAGTGTCTCGCGCGGTGCAGGTGGATTTGGCTTCAAGCCCGCCTCGGTGAGTTTTTGATTCACAAAGGCATCAATCGGATGCTTCGCACTCGCTGGAACGTTCGGGCGCTTCACTGGCTCGAAGGCCCAATGCTTGCCCCACTTGGCTCCTTCGCTGATCCATTGCTTCACAAGCTGCTTCTGCGCCTCAGTGAGCTTGCGATTGCTCTTCGGCGTGGGCATCACCTCCTCGGGATCGCTGCTGAAAATACGCTTCACCAGCTCACTGTCGTCGATCTTGCCAGGCACGATGGCGCTGCCGCTCTTCGCAGCTTTTTCTTCATCGAGACGCAGGTCGCCTTTCCGCTTCGCAGCATCAGGTCCGTGGCAGTGGTAGCAATTCTCACTGAGAATCGGTTGGATGTCTCGACTGAAATCAATGGCCGCCACGGCAGGCGTGGCGGCAGTCAGGAGCAAGGCTGGGATGAAGTGTTTCAACTCTGGCTAAAACGCCCACCCAGGACTCATTTTGCCGCTCACTTTGGAATCTCGTTCAGCGTGTAGTAGCCGACGGTGTGCAGCAGGGGCTGGCCGCTGGTGTTCTTCACGCCTTCGAAGTGCAGCTCGTGGATGTGGCCTTTCGTCAAAGGCGAGATGCTGAGGTACACAGATTTGCCATCGGCACTGACTTTGGCAGCGGTGATCTTCGGCAAGATCTCATCGATCTCGTCGCCTCCATATTGCTCGCGATAAGCATAGACGAACTCGCGCATGGAGTAGCTCGCGACATCGCCGGCGGTTTTGGCATCGACAGGCTGGGTGAAGGTGAGCTCGAAGCCATCGCTCTTGGCGCGCATCTCATGCACTTCGAAGGGCAGCTTGCCGGTCCACTCGCATTTTTCGAAGCAGTAGGGTTTGCCACCGCGCGCGCCCCAGCCGCGATCACTGCCGCCGGTGAAGACGCGCCCTTCCTCATCCATGCGCCCGCCGATGAGGCCGCTGGTGAAGCCGAGGCGGAAGGGAAAGACGACGCCTTGTTTGATGCCGTTGATGGTTTCGAGGAAGACACGGCTGAGATTACTGTGGCTCTGATCGGCGATGAAGAGTTGCTTCGAGAAGGGGCCGAATTTGCCAGCGCTCGTATCACAGATGATAGCAGAGGCAGAGTTGCCAATCTTCCCGTGAACGAGATACACAGCGGGCGGGAGCAGCTCTTTGATGCGCTCGCGCTCCTTTACCATGCGGCCTGGATCGCCGCCGGGACGTGCGTCTTTGCGGCCACGATCACCTTGGAAAGCCTCAGGGATGGGATCAATCGGCCGAGGCCCCATGTTCGGAGCTTGGTCATACCAGATATTGCCTCCGGGATGGCCCTGGAAACTGCCAGGAACGAGATGCTGAAGGGTGCATGAGCCATGCCACGGGCCTTGGTTGTCCACATAATAGACCTCGCCATTGGCATCAAAACCCATGCCGCCAGGACTACGGATGCCAGAGCAGGTTGGCACCATCTTGCCATCAGGTTTGATGCGCAGCGCCCAGCCGCGAAATGGCACGGCGCTGCTAAAGGAACCGGTGAGGCAAAGCGTGACCCAGAGATCGCCCGCTTTGTCGAAACGTCCACCGATGGCGTACTCATGATAATCTCCCGAGACACCCCAATCATTGTTCACGTTGTCGAAGACATCCGCGCGGCCATCAACATCCAGGTCCTTCAGGCGTGTGACCTCATGGCGCGTGGTGGCATAGATCAGCTTGTCTTTTGGATTGTAGGCGATGCCGAGGACTTCATGCAAACCACTGGCG
>JBEBGU010000825.1:0-2486 GCA_040081325.1 Prosthecobacter sp. | reverse complement strand
CGTTGGCGGCTTACTTTATTCAGTGCGCAGCCCTGTAGATGCAGGGGGGTATGAATGGCCTATTCCAGCAACCAGTGCTCAGCCTTTGGTCGCCAAATACAACCTGAGCAACGGACGCGGCGACATCGTGGCGCAGAGCGACAGCGCCGGAGCGCTGACGTGGACGGCCAGCTACGAAGCGTATGGCAAGCGCACGAAAGAGACGGGAACGAACGCCGACAAACAGAGGGCTAACAGCAAGGATGAAGACCCGACGGGCTTGCTCAATGAAGGGTTCCGCTATCGTGACATCGAGACGGGTGTGTGGCTCAGCCGTGACCCGGCGGGCTTTGTGGATGGCCCAAATCTGTATGCCTATGTGAAACAGAATCCGTGGAGTGCCTTTGATCCATTAGGGCTTGATATGGTTGCTGTCGCAAAGAACGCGGCACCAGAAATTGTAAAGAATTCGGGTCCCTTGGCGACAGGAGCTGCTGCCGCAGCTGCTGCCGAGACAACAACTGCTGGTGCTATACTTGGTTTCGCGGCGAGGTATACACCTCTGGCTATTTTGTTTTGCCCTGGTTCAGAAAGTCTAGATAAGAGAGGGCGAGACTTTGAAAAAAGGCAAACTGAGCAGAAGGCTAATCCAGAGCCAAATACGGTTCCAAAGCCTGTGCCAGTTCCACCCCCCACCGAAACGGAAAAAGATCGTAAAGAAAAGGAAATGCTTTTGTTTCGGGGTATGGATCAGAAAGACGGGCAATGGATTCAAAGTCCACCTGAAGGCGCCCCCAACGGAAGGCAACTTGGCGCGAGAACGTTGAGTTCAAATCCGAAGTTTCCCGATTTTCCTGTAACAAGTGCCAATGATACTATTGTCCCTGGGTCGGCTGGACTTAGTGCTGATCTAAGCCCAGTCCAAGCAATGAAAAATGGAGCCACAAACCTGGGAGTGATCCCAGTGAAATCTTTGCCACCCGGTTTAACTGTGGAGAACGATCACAAAACGCATATGTCGATAAGACCAATTGTTCCTATGACTTTCGGTAATGCGCAGCAGCTATTCAATTCTATACCGTGGCAACCCGTCATACCTAACAATCCGCCAGCAACGCCGCCAAGATGATAACCAATCGTGATCAAGTTGCCCCTGATGTGCTGCGACTCATCTTAGCCTTTGAAGGTCATAAGCCTTCCGACCAAGAGGAGTTATGGTGTACCTTTGATAGCTATGTTACAGCACTTGCGGAGGAGGGGTGGACAAGAAATGACATTTATCAACTGATGATGAGCTTGGAGAAAAAATATTCAGCCACCATGTCTAGCGAATGTAGCGACGCCTTGTCTAACTATATTACTGGTTTGGTTGGACAAGTTGCCCTGGGTTATATTGTTCGCCTTCCTGGTGAGCCTTCTGATCTCGAAGAGCATGCGCACTTTGTGCGTGGACTCGAATGGATAAAAGATTAAAAGATGTCAGGTGATTCAAATTGCAAGATTCCAGTTTTTAGAACCTGATGCTCCCATGAATTTCGCCTTGGTAACTGAGCCTCACTTGGCACCCTGCGTCCTGTGTTGACGAACCTGCGCGCTTCGAATCTGAACAGCTGGCTTTGCCTCCTGAGTCTGGCTTTGACCGCGACGGACGCCTTTGCCTCTCCGCGTTTCTTTTTATCCCGCCATGACGCGCACAACCGACTGACCGCCACGCAGGACGCGGCGGGGATCGTCAATCGCTTTGAGTATGATGCGGCGGGGAACCGCAAGAAGGTCATTGATGGGCTGGGGCAGGAGACGACTTTTGTTTATGATTTACTCAACCGCCTGACCAGCCAGAGCTTTGCCAATGGGGACACCTGGACGCACCGCTACAACACGCTGCACAAGACGGGCCAGACTAGCCCACGGGGCGTCATCATGAAAGGGGTGAAAGGGGTCAGGTGATTCATATTGCAAGATTCCAGTTTTTAGAACCTGCCGTCCACTTCATTTTTGCCTTGGTATCCGAGCCTCACTTGGCACCCTGCACCCTGTGTTTAACCTCACGCATCCTTATTGCCTGAACAGGTGGCTTTGCCTCCTGAGCCTGACTTTGAGCGTGAAGGACATGCCAGCGACTCCGAGGCTTTTTGACCCTGCCACCTATGACGCCTATGGCCGCACGCTCACCGAGAAGTCTGTGGGCCTGATCCACACGAATGAATACGACAAGGCAGGCAATCGGATCGCGGGCACTTATGCAGACGGCAGGAAGGTCACCACCACTTATGATGCGCTGAACCGACCGGAGCAAATTCTGGACGACAATGGTACAGCAGCAACAACCGACGATCTCACAACCCGCTATGGGTATGATCTGGCCGGACGTGCCTTTGAGTTGAGATCTCCAAATGGCGTCATTGCACGCAATAGCTATGACGGAAGCGGTCGCCTTACCCACCGCAAGCTCTACAGCTCAGCTTCCCAATTGTCTGCGGGAGTGCCTCTTGCCACGTTTGTTTGGA
>JBEBGU010000824.1:0-2486 GCA_040081325.1 Prosthecobacter sp. | reverse complement strand
TCCTGACGCCAGGCGGCGCGGTCGAAGCGTTGCAGCTCTTCAAACTTCTCTTTCGGGAAATCAAGACCCTTCCAGTCGATGTCGTTGTAATGCGGCACCCATCCGATGGGGGTTTCCTTGGATTTTCCGTGGCCATTGGAGCGGTCCACGATCCATTGAAGCACGCGCATGTTTTCGCTGAAACCGGGCCAGAGGAATTTACCATCCGCATCTTTGCGGAACCAGTTCACATGGAAGACACGTGGCGTCTCGCTCAGCGTGCGCTGCATGGAGATCCAGTGGCGGAAGTAGTCGCCCATGTTGTAGCCGCAGAAGGGCAGCATCGCCATCGGGTCACGGCGCACTTTGCCAATGGTTCCGGCGGCGGCAGCAGTCATCTCACTGCCCATGGTGGCGCCGGCATAGACACCGCTGACCCAGTTGAAGGCCTGATAGATCAGCGGCATCGTGGTGGCACGGCGTCCGCCAAAAATGATCGCGCTGATGGGCACGCCTTCCGGTTTTTCCCAGTCTGGATCAATCGTGGGGCACTGTGAAGCGGGAGCAGTGAAGCGGGAGTTCGCGTGCGCGGCCTTCACGCCTTTCTCCTTCGCGATTTCAGGAGTCCATTGATTGCCCTGCCAGTCGGTGCATTTCGCGGGCGGCGTGTCGGTCATGCCTTCCCACCACACACCGCCATCGGGTGTGAGTGCCACATTCGTGAAGATGGTGTTCTTCCGCAGCGAGGCCATGGCGTTTGGATTCGTCTTGTCGCTCGTTCCGGGAGCCACGCCGAAGAATCCTGCCTCAGGATTGATCGCATGGAGCCGACCATCCGCGCTGGGTTTGATCCAGGCGATGTCGTCACCCACGGTCCATACTTTCCAGCCCTTGCTGGCGAAATGTTCCGGCGGGATCAGCATGGCGAAGTTCGTCTTGCCACAGGCACTCGGGAATGCTGCAGCCACATAGGTCTTCTTCCCTTTTGGATCTTCAACGCCGAGGATGAGCATGTGCTCGGCCATCCATCCTTCATCGCGAGCCATCGCGGAGGCGATACGCAAAGCGAAGCACTTCTTACCAAGCAACGCATTGCCACCGTAGCCAGATCCGTAGCTCCAGATCTCGCGCGATTCCGGGAAGTGGACGATGTACTTCTCCTTGTTGCACGGCCACGGCACATCCTTCTGACCTTTTTTCAACGGTGCGCCGACAGTGTGCATGCAGGGCACGACGCGCTGCTTGCCCTTGTCGATCAAATCGAACACCTTTTTACCGATGCGCGCCATGATGCGCATGTTTACGACGACATAAGGTGAATCGGTGAGCTGCACACCGATCTGCGACATGGGTGAGCCGATCGGCCCCATGCTGTAGGGCAGCACATACATCGTGCGGCCCTTCATGCAGCCGTTGAAGAGCTTGCGTAGTTTGTCCTTCATCTCAAAGGGGTCCATCCAGTTATTGGTTGGTCCAGCGCCGCCTTTTGAGTTGCTGCAAATGTAAGTGCGCTCTTCCACACGAGCCACATCACTCGGGTCAGACTTCGCGTAGAAGCAGCCTGGCCATGTCTTCTGATTCAGGCGGGTGAACGTGCCCGCATCGACCATTTCATTACACAGGCGGTCGTATTCGGCCTTCGAGCCATCGACCCAATGAATTTTATCTGGCTTGCACAGCGCGGCCATTTTGGTGACCCAACGCTGGAGGTGAATGTTTTTACTGAGGGGTTTCGAGGAGGAGATCTTGGTCATGGTCGGGAGGGAGAAAAAATGAAGTGACGCTGCTTCTGTGCCAAGACACTCTATTCATCCGCTCACTCAAATTGGCGAATTGATAGATGACAACACTCTTGCCACCCGATGTGCGAGAACTGCGTGAAAGAATACGTGATCATTCATACCAAACACGTCATGCGCACGATTCACCTCTTCAGCTTTCTTGTTCCGACGGTCATTCTGGCCGCCGATCCTTTGAAATTTCCAACCACACCGTTTGTCGAGGCCAAGGACGCCACGAAGACCTACCGTGTGCTCGATGGTTTTGAGATGCAGCTCATCGCGGCGGAACCACTCGTCACCGATCCTGTGGCGATGACGTACGACGAGGATGGTCGCGCCTATGTCTGCGAGATGAACGACTACCCGTACACCGACAAGGAGAAGCACAAACACGCGCAGGAGAACCCCACAGACGCAGCCATCGGCAAAGTGCGGCTGCTCAGCGACACCGATAGCGACGGCGTTTTCGACAAGGCCACCATCTTCGCTGAAGGCCTGTCATGGCCCACCGGCGCGGCGTGCTGGAAAGGCGGCATCTTTGTCACGGCGACACCGGACCTTTGGTATTTGAAGGATACGAATGGCGATGGCGTGGCCGATGTGCGGCAGAAGGTCTTCACCGGTTTCAAGAAACTCAATGTGCAGGCCGTGATGAACAATCCCATCTGGGGCCTCGACCACCGCATTTATGTCGCCGGTGGCAGCAACGGCGGCGAACTCCAGCGC
>JBEBGU010000823.1:0-2489 GCA_040081325.1 Prosthecobacter sp. | reverse complement strand
TCTCAAAAACAGGCAGCAGGGCCTGCAGAAATGCACGTGCATCTTCGGGCGTTTTGATGACGAGCTGACTCTGAAAATCATCCCTCACATCTTTGCCATCGGACTCGCCAATGCGGACGATCACGCCCATGACATCAGGGAAGTCGGTGAAGAAGCGATCCAGCAAATCACACAGATAGTCATTCACGCTGGAGCGGTTCAGAGCCATCTGCTTCAGCAGTTCTGGCGTCGCCGAAAAGACATCCATCGTGACGTGTAGGCTGAGTCCAGCGCGGTGCAGCACTTCAAAGCAGCGCCGCATCTCCGTGCGGTAGCGCTGGATGCGGTGCCTCACCTCAGGCTCGATCCATTCGTGATCAGCCAGATGCGTCACATCATCGATGGAAGCCGCATTGAATCCCCAGCTTGCTGCCTGCCGAGCCAGCACGTTTAGCTCAATGCAGACCGTTTCCCACCAGGCCGAACCCTGCCTGCCAGCATGATCCCAGGGGATCTTGGACCAGTTGATGACACGCCGATCATAGCCGCGAAAAAACGGACCGATGGTGTCGATGAGGTGAAGTTCAGTCACGAGCTTGGTTGGCGCAACCGGAGTCATGAGTAATCCGACTCAACCCTTACTTCGCACTGCCTTTGCGCAGAGATCGCTCGATGTCACTGATGAGTTTCGCGACGCTGTCGTTGGCTTTAAGTTCGTTAGAACGCTTCAGTAATGGCAAGGCATCAGCAAGCTTATTTGCCGTGATATGGATGGTGGCAAGACGGAGGCTGGCGCTGGATTCATAGTCCTTCAGTTTGACTGCGCGCTCGAAGTAACCAGTGGCTTTGGGAATATCCTTTCCGTCCATAAAATGCTGCCCCAAGAGCATGAGCGCCCCGCCATCAAGCGGGTTCAGTTCGACGACACGTTGTAGCATTGGGATGGAATCACCAGCCTTGCCAGAGCTGACGGCGAGGCGGGCTTCCAATTAGAGAAGACGTGCCTCGTCTTCTTTGCTGAGTTTATCCGCACCTGCCTCACGCGCTTGTTGGATGAGTGACGAAGCCTCGACCAGCGCGCCCTGCATTGAGAGATTCTCAGCTTGGCTGATCACCTTTGCGGCATCAAAGCCACCTGCTGCTATGGCGCGCTTATAGGCACTCAGGGCCAGTGCAGGATCTTTGCTGACAAGATAAATGTCTCCCAGACGCTGAAGTTCATCAGGCTTAGCGACACCGCTGCGAGCGAGGATTTCCAGGTTTTCGGCAGCTTTAAGATTGTCCTTCATCGCCAGATAAGCCTCGCTTTGCAGACTCATGAATTCAGTGCGGTCAGGATTATCGCGGATGATCTCTTCACAAAGGGAGGCCGCCTCAGCAGCCTTCTGCTGCTTCAACACGCAGCGCACAAGGCCGAGCTTCCAGTCGAGTACATCCGGCTGAAACATCAGGGCCATGCGATAGGCGCTCTCGGCACTGGCCGCGCGGTCCAGAGATAAAAGGGCAAATCCATAAAGACCGTAGCTCGGCCCATCTTGGGCACCGAGACCAATGGCACGACTCAGATTGGTCACTGCACTGAGCCATTTTTGCTGGCGCACCTGCACCATGCCCAGACCTCGCCAAGCACGGCGGAAGGATGGGAATTTATCCACCGCTCGCTGAAACATCATCGCGGCCGGGTCATACTGACCATTCTCTAGATACAGATTGCCAAGCGTGAGATCAAAGATGGCGTTGGTGTCTTTGGTGATCAGCTTCACGAGTGCCGCAGCAGCCTCCATCGGCTTGCTCATCATGGGTAGCAATTGGTTCAATAGCTCACGATCCTTCTCAGCGAGCGGCGGCTCTACATCCGGAAACACGCTGTAGGTTCCGAGGAAGAATTTGGCGAAGTTAGGATCTTTCCACAGTTCCAGGGCATAAGCACCCGGACGTGGTTTCTCCGATTCAGCAGTCGTCACCGCCGGTGCGGCATTGATAACCGGAGCCAAGAGCAAGAGTGAGAGAAGCGTTTTCAATCGAAGCGGAAGGGGAGTTTAAGTTTGAAACTGACAGGCTTGCCATCGCGCGTGCCGGGCTGAAATCGCCACTCGCGCGCCGCCTCGATGCAAAAGGAATTCACGGCAGGATCAGGCGAGTCGAGGACTTCAGCTTTGCTCACCGAACCATCTTTGCCGACAATGATGAGCACATCGACCTTACCCTTCACACGCTTGCGTAGATCAGATGAAAGCTTGGGTGCCACGCGATTCGTCGGTGTGGGTTTAGAGTCGAGCTGACCGCTGGAAAGCATGTCCCCACCACCAAGGCCACCACCACCGTTACCAGTGCCACCGATCACGCCACCACTGCCAAAACCTACGCCACCACCCATGCCGCCTTCTCCGCCCGCTCCACCGAGAGCAGAACCGAGATCACTCAGGCTCATATTGGAAAGCGCAGGCGCTGCGGAGGCTGCTGGATCGACCTGAGCCAGTTCTTTAAAGTCAGGCATCTCCTGCTTGATG
>JBEBGU010000822.1:0-2490 GCA_040081325.1 Prosthecobacter sp. | reverse complement strand
ACTGCCCACTCACCACCCACACCCATCGCGACCAGGAAACGCAGCGCACCCACCTGCCAGATCTCATCAGCAAAAGCCGTTAGGCCTGAGAAGACGGAGTAGAACAAAATCGTCAGCGCCATGATTGGATTTCGCCCCCATTTGTCAGCGAGAGAACTGAACAACCAACCGCCGAGAGTCCCGCCGATGAGGAAGATGCCAAGGAAGCGCTCGCCCCAAATTTTCACCAGTGGATCATTCGCCTGCACATGCAGGATGTCCGGCAGCATGTCTGCCCGCGTCATGTTATAAATCTGCCCCTCAAAAGCATCAAACACCCAGCCAAGTGAAGCGACGACAAGCACGAGCCACTGATAGCGCGTGACGGAGGAGTACCATTTGGTGTTGTCGGAGTTCATGGTGTTAACTTGGGAAGGAATGACGAATGACGAAGCTCGAATACAACTTTGTATTTATACAGAAATGTATTCAATGACTGAGGCTGACACGCCAAAGGAGCTAATAGGCTCACACATTCACAGCGGCATCGTCGCTCCTGGAATGGCGACAGGATACCAGCCCTCGGAATCGGGCTTCACGGGCGGCTCGGTGTTCCAGGTGATGTTATCGGGGACGAGGATTTCTTGCGAGTTCATCGCTTGATCCCAGGTGATCACCTGCCCTGTGTAAGTCGCCATGCGGCCCATCACTCCCATCAGAGTCGAGTGTGCTGCGTAATCGGCATCGTTGCGGACTTTGCCGGTGCGGATGTTCTCGAACAAGGCGTCGTGTTCGAGTTGATACGGGTCTTCTTTGAGTCGGCTGCGCTTGCCGCCTGGCGGCTGACCGTTGATGAGAAACTTGCCGCCATTGGCAAGATCGGCCGCGCCTTTGGTGCCATGAAAATGCTCACTCACATCACGCGCACACTTGCCACCGATCTGGCAGCATTGGCTGAGGATTCTCATGCCGCTCGCATACTCGAACTCGACGGTGTGGTGATCAAAGATTGTGCCGTTTTCTTTGCCGCGCCGCACTTGGCGGCCGCCTTGCCCCGTCGCCTTGATCGGCATGGCACCTTTCATCACCCAATTTGCTACGTCTAGGTTATGGCAATGCTGCTCCAGGATGTGATCTCCACTCATCCAGGTGAAGAAGTACCAATTCCGAATCTGGTAGTGCAGCTCACTCTCGCCCGCCTCACGCGGAAAGCCGGGGCGCGACGTGCCATTCCAATACACACGGCCATAGATGAAATCGCCGATCTCTCCGGCATGGATGCGCTGGATCATGTCGATGTAGCTCGGCTGATAGCGGCGCTGAAAACCAACACACACATTGAGATTCTTTTTCCTCGCCTCCTGTGCCGCAGCGATGACACGCCGAGCACCCGCAGCATCCACGGCGACAGGCTTCTCCATGAAGACATGCTTCCCCGCCTTGATTGCCTGCTCAAAGAGAAACGGCCTAGGCCCAGGCGGCGTGGTGATGAGCACCACATCCGCGAGATCAAAGGCTTTTTGATAGTCCTCAAACTGCGTAAACACCTGATCCGGCGGCACCGCGACCTGCCCCTCATGCTTCGCCTTGAGAATATCCAACGCTGCCTGAGCCTTTCCCTCCAATGGATCGACGACAGCGACGAGCTTAATCGTCGAACCCGCGCTCAGCGCCTGATTGCAAGCCCCCGTGCCACGGCCGCCACAGCCGATCAGGGCGATCTTGATGTCACTGTTCCCACCTGAGGCAAAAGCGTGCGTGGCAGCCGTCATGGCCGTGGTCGTGAGGAAGGTGCGTCGGGTGGGCATGATCTGTCAACAGTCCGGCGACCACACAACTTTCAGTGACCAATTTTCTCCGAAAACCAAGCCTGCTGACCCCAGGCTCGACTCTTGGATAAAGTCGGCCAATTACCAGCAAAGTCACAGATGCGAACTCACGTTTGCCAAGCAAAGTGGGCAGCGAGCCACCCTATGCCCGAAGTCTTCATCAGCTATCGACAAACCAGCGACACGGAACGCCAGCGCGTTCGTGCCTTTGCCGAGCAGATACGCTCCAGCGGTATCAGCGTGATCCTTGATCAGTTTTTCCTCGAAGATCATCCCGGCGGTCCGAACGAAGGTTGGGACAAATGGAGCAGTGACCGCGCTCTTCACACCAGCCACGTCATCATCATCGGCAGCGAGTCCTGGTTCCAGTGCTTCGACAAAACCCAAGCACCCGGCACTGGCCTCGGAGCCGCCTGCGAGGCCGACGACATCCGCCACCGCGTCTATGAAGCCAATGGCATCGTCGAGACTATCCGCGTGGTTCTCTTCGATGATGCTGACGCCAATCACATCTCCGCCAAGCTCAAGCGTTACCACCGCTTCCACGCCGACCGTGACTTCGACAACATCGTCCGCTGGCTCAGGGACACGCAGAAGGCAGAGATGGCAGTAGAATGTGGGCAGCAGAATAAAAGCAAAGTTCCCCATTCTACTGCCACCATTCTACTGCCATCTTCATCTC
>JBEBGU010000821.1:0-2492 GCA_040081325.1 Prosthecobacter sp. | reverse complement strand
GCTCGCGCCAGTCGAGGGACTTGATGCTGTCTTCGGTGTAATTATGGGCAGGAGTGGACATGGGGCAGGGCAGGGGAAGGGAAACGAAGGCTTGAGATGGCAGAGAGGGGCAGTGGAGTCAAATGGGGCGTTAGTGTTCACACTGCATCTTGAAGCGCAGTTATAGTCGCGCAGTCGCCATTTTGAGCCACTCTCCGGCATGACTGATCTTGCTGAACGCATGAGAGCCGATCTCGATGAGATTGGGCGCACTTCCATGCCATTTGGTAAGTATGGGCCGCAGCATTTTCCGCCCAATGGCATTCCGATCTATGACATCCCAGCGGAATACCTTGGCTGGTTCGCAAACAAGGCGGGTTTCCCCAAAGGCCGCCTCGGTGAGTTGCTGCAAATGGTTCACCAAATGAAGGCAGACGGCTCAGACATGGCCTTTGATCCCTTCCGCAAAAAGAATGGGTTCACCACTCTCAGAACAGTGAAGCGTAAGTCGTGGGTGATCCCAGAGTGAGCTACTCAGCGTCTTTCGCCTTTTTCTTTTTCTTGCCCTCGTCAGCTCCCTTTGGCTTGCCGCCGTTTGGGCTGAGACGCTTCCACCAGTCGGGGCCTTCGGCATCAATGCTGGCGTTGTGTTTGATGAGCTGAGCTTTGAGTGCGCCGAAGCGCTCAACGTCCGTGTCTTTGAGGTCGGTGGTCTCTTTGACGTCGTCTTTGAGATTGTAGAGTTCGAACTCGCTGAGGGTTTCATCGGCGAGGATTTTCCAATCATCGACACGCATGGCGATCTTCATGTTGGGGGCCATGTGCAGACGCCAGAAGAGCGGCTGTGGACGCTCGACTTTGGTCGCGCTGCCTACGAGTGCTGGGAGAATGTTTACACCATCAAGTACGCGATTCTTGGGGGCTTCGACATCGGCGATGCTGAGCATGGTGGGGAAGACATCGCTGCCGATCACAGGCACATCGCAGGTCGTGCCGGGCTTGATCTTGCCTGGCCAGCGGGCGATGCCGGGGACGCGAATGCCACCTTCATGCACATCACGCTTGCGACCACGCAGGCCGCCACTGCTGCCGCGTCCAGGTGACTTGATGCCATCGCCTTCAGGGCCGTTGTCTGAGGTGAAATAGATGAAGGTGCTGTCGCTGAGTTTTTGTTCGTCGAGTGACTTCATAAGCATTCCGAAAGCGTGGTCCATCTGCGTCACATTGGCGTGGTGCTCACGCTGGATGTCGTCGGTGAGCTCGGGATAGAGTGCTTTGAATTTGGGGTCGGACTTGATCGGGTAATGCGGCTCATGCGTCCATACGGCGAGGAAGAAGGGCTTCGAGGCATCACGCTTTTCTTTGAGCCATGTGATCGCCTCACCGACGACGAGAGGTGCTGAGTAACCCTGCATCTGGCCCACGGGCTGGCCGTTGCGGGCGAAGTTGTTGGGGTTTTCATGCGAGGGTCCGGCGTTGTTTTGAGTAGCCAGCCACCAGTCGTAACCGTGATCGTTCGGCTGAGGCTGTGCTGGATTATTGAACAGGCCATTGAGATGCCATTTGCCACTGTGACATGTGGTGTAGCCCGCGCCCTTGAGTAACTCAGGCAGCGTGTTTTCACTCGTGCGCAGATGCACCTCTGCACCCTCAGCGATCCAAGTGTAAACGCCATTCCGATGCGGTGTGCGACCCGTAAGCAAAGCCGAGCGCGAAGGACTGCACACTGCGCTGCCTGAGTAGCACTGCGTCAATCGCACGCCCTGTTTCGCCAAAGCATCCAGATTCGGCGACTTGATGATCAGATGCCCGAAGCAGCCGAGATCGCCATAGCCCAGGTCATCCGCGAGAAAGAGGATCATGTTCGGCTGTGCCGAGCGTGACGAGTGCAGAAGGGCGATTGATGATAGGAGAGTGAGAATGAGGCGCATGGCTGGAATCATTGTTTGCGGGCTTTTTTACCTTTGGGCGTTGCGGCAGGCTCTTTGAACTGTTGAACGGGAAACTTCTCTCTCAGCCGTTTGCTCAACGACTCGAGGACTTGAGCGTGCTCGGGTTTGTCGGCGACGTTGAGGTTGTTCTGCGGGTCGTTGACCTGGTTGTAGAGTTCACGGACGGGTTCTTGATCGAGTTTGGTCCATTCGACGAAGCGCCATTTATCGGTGCGCATGGCGGTGCCGAGCCAGCCTTCTTTGGGATACCAACTGAAGGCGGCATCATTCACCGTGGCAGCGGGATCTTCGAGCACGGGCTTCAAGCTGCGGCCTTGGAATCCATCGTTCGTCGGAAGGCTGCACAAGTCAGTGAGCGTGGGCGCGAGATCGACGGATTGGGCGAGCGCGTTGGTTTTTTCACCGGCGTGCTTCATGCCGGGCTGGGAGACGATGAGGCAGTTGCGCGTGGCACCTTCGTAGTTGTTGTGCTTCGCGCCCCACCAGGTGTGCTCGCCCATGTAGTATCCGTGGTCGCTCCAGAAGACGATGATGGTATTCTTGGCCAGGCCCGTTTCATCG
>JBEBGU010000820.1:0-2496 GCA_040081325.1 Prosthecobacter sp. | reverse complement strand
CGACGCTGTGGATGACCTCGCCTTCTTTGGCGGTGGTATCGACGACCTGGAAGTCGCCGCGTTCGCTGGCGATATAGATGTATTTGCCAGCGGCAACGGGGGAGCCGCTCATGGGGCCTTTGAGGCGGAGTTTCCAGGCTTCGTCACCGGCGGTGAGGCTGGCTTTCACGAGCACGCCGGCTCCGTTGAGCACGTAGAGTGAATCACCAAGCACGAGAGGGCTGCCGGTGCCTGGTTTCAGACCTTCGGCACGCCAGAGCTGGGAGGCAGAGCCCTTTTCAGGAGCGAGGGCGGTGACGCCGTTCGAGGGGACGTAAATCGCGTTCTGCGTGACGGCGGAGCTGGGGATGGTGGCAGCACCGTCGGTGTAATCCCACTCGATCTCTCCGGTGCGGGGATTCAGACCCGTGAGGCCTTTGCTGGATTGCAGGGCCACCGCGCCTTTGTAAACCACGGCACTGGTCCAGTTCGCGGCTTTCGGGCGTTCCTTCTTCCAGCGGTTCTTGCCCGTGGCCACGTCGATGCCGACGGCGATGGACTCGCTGTCGTTCTCCGCCTGCACGACGAGCGTGTCACCGACAACGACGGGGGAAGATGACATGCCGAGGCTGTTGCTGGCATTGGCATAATCCAAGGTCAGCCCGCGCAGCCAGAGCAGATTGCCAGCGAGATCGAAGGCGAAGAGATCGTTCGACGAATACAGCGCGAAGACCCGCTCGCCATCGCTGCAAGGGGTCGGCGCGGCCACGCTGGTCTTGTTGTGCGCCATCGTGCGGCCCGTGGCCTTCATCACGCGCTCCCAGAGCTTCTTGCCATCGGCAGCGCTGAAGCAAAACACATGCAGGCTCGCCTGATCCGGCCCGCTGGAGCAGGTGACGAAGACCTTGTCTCCCACCACGATCGGACTGCTCAACCCACGCCCCGGCAGCTCCACCTTCCAGTCGATGGCGACCTTGGGGCCTGGAGCGGCAGCTTCGGTGGAAACGGCGGAAGCATTCGGGCCACGGAACTGGGGCCAGTCGGCGGCGAGCGCCAATGACGAATGCAGAATGCAGAATGACGAAAAGAGGGTAAGGGCGGGTTTCATGAGGGATTGATGGGATCGTCGGGGAGGTTATCGACTTTGGGATCGAGGCGGTCTTTCTCGGAAAAATGAAGCCGGAGTTGGCGGCGATATTCGGCGATGTCTTTGTCAATCGCTAGAAGGTGGCCGACCAGTAGGAACCACAAGATAATGAGATGGCGACCCGCTATGTCAGAGAATTGATCAACTGGCCTGTGGCCGAAAAGCGTGCTTATCGAGTTCGCTAAAATCATCAGCCCACCGCAGAGACCAGGTATCAACGCCAAGATTCCTACTAGCGTCTGAAATGCAGGGATTTCGATCACGGCATACAAAATGAAAAACGAATAAACAATCATCAGCAACACTTCCGACCAAAGGGCCATGCCTTCACGCTGATGCTCATCGAACAGGACCATTGCCGTGGCTAGAATCAACAGAGCCGATGCAAACAGAAGCTTGCCGGTAGGACGATTAGGAATGGTTTCAGAGATGAACATGCAAGTTCTCTTTCCTGTCACTTCTTCGCCAAAATCGCCGTGCCGGTGTCATCGCAGACGCGGAGCTGGAACTGCCACTCGACGGTCCAGGATTCGGTTTGCTCGTTCTGGCAGCACTTCACGAGGATCTTGTTTTTGCCCTTCTGGAGCTTCACGGGTAGCTTGTATTGGTCGAGCTTGGCTCCGCGATGGTATTCATCACGGGCGAAGATGAGCTGGCCGTTGAGCCAGACCTTCCAGCCGTTTTTGCAGCCGAGGCGGATCTGGGCCTCACGCTCTTCGCCTGACTCAAACTCGGTGTAGGCGTAGCCAGTGACCTCTTTGAGCATGGTGTAGGGCTTGTTGAAGTCGATCTGGCCGTACTCGTCCGTGCTGGTGTAGTCGATCCATTTGGCGTCGGCGTTTTTGCCAGGATAGCTGGCCGTGAGGTCGATCTTTTCTTCAGGAGGGAAGACGGTGTCGAAGCCCTTGCGCTCGACGTTCGTGAAGGGCGCGATGAGCTTCCAACTGCGCACGAAACCGAAGTGCGTGGGCAGATCGACGGGGCTACCGAGGTCCTTGAGTTTTTTGGCGAGGTCTTTGATCTGATCTTCATCGCGAGCGCCTTTCATCGCCTGCTGAAAGGCGGTCAAAGCGGCGTCTTTCTTGCCCTGTGCCAGCGCTTCATCGCCAGTGCTGGTGAGCTTCGATACCGGATGGCGGCGGAGTTCACTGCTGGGATCTTCGAGGAGCTGCGGAGTGATCTTCTCCGCCAGCTCAGGTTTCGCCCGCTGGATGATGTCGAAGGCAACGACGCGAGGTGCCGCGCTGTTCTTCGGGTCCATGAGGAAGGACTGCACGGCCTCGACGGGCAGCTTCTTCGCCTCGATGGCCTGATCCACGACGACCCCGACAGCAGCGCGCAGCCAGTTTTCCGCGAGCGGATTGGCCCCG
>JBEBGU010000819.1:0-2497 GCA_040081325.1 Prosthecobacter sp. | reverse complement strand
TATTAGATGGGCATTATTCGAAGAGGTCTTCACGGATTACTTTTGGAACTGCTTGTTCAATCGTCCCAATCATTTCCAAAAAACTCTTCTCATCAAGAATAGGGACACCATGCTTCTTTGCTCCTTCGATCTTGTTGGAGCCGGGTTCAGCACCCACTACTACAAACGATGTCTTCTTACTGACAGAACCACTCACAGCGCCTCCTTGCTGACTTACTTGCTCTGCAGCCTCCTCACGACTCATGGATTCGAGTATGCCGGTCAGCACGAATGTTTTACCTGTAAGAGGACCAACCAAATTAGTTTGTCGATGGCTACTCGAAGGATTGATGCCAAGTCTCTCCATTTGACACAGTGTTTCCTCACCTTCTTTTGAAGCAAAGAAATCGAGGACCGCTTTTGCGGCGACAGGTCCAACTGGTGTTGTGATTTTCCGTTGTTTTTTATCCACGGAACTAAGGTCTGCCTTGGAATATTTTGCAAAACCAGCATCAACTAACCTTTGCTGTACAGAACTCAGTTCCAAGCGAGTCTGAGCTTCAAGTTCTTTTAGACGGCTTCGATCTTCGAGGCTTTTCGACTTATTCTCTTTTGTTTGCGGACTGACAGCCAGACGCCTTGCTTCAAGCTCGCTTTCCAAGACAACGTCCTTGAGTAGAGGTGACAAGATCAATTCGGAGATTGATGAGTGATACTTGGCCAGTTCCTTTGCCGTCGAAGACCCAACTTCGTAGATCCCCAGCCCGAATATCCATCGATGAAGAGGCAACTCCTTGGCGGCAGCTATCGCGCTAATGACCTTTTCGGCATTTTTACGCCCAAACACTCTGGGTTCGCCCTCACTTCCTAAGTTAAGTTTTGAAAGCTGTTCAAGCGACAGTTCAAAGACACTGAGAGGGCTTTTAACCAAGCCTGTTTTAATTAACGCTTCAGCCACAATACCGCCAAGCTCAGCAATATCGAGAGCCGAGCGGCCTGCTAGAAATTCAAGCCGCCGAATAAGCTGCTCAGGACATTCTATATTTGTGCAGCGAAGCACAACTTCTCCTGGAGTTTTTGAAACCTGACTGCCGCAACCCGGGCAGTGTGTGGGAGGGGTAACTGGTTGTTCATCACCACGTCGCAGCTCCTTCTTCACACTGACGACGGCGGGAATGATCTCGCCTGCCTTCTCGATGATGACGATGTCGCCGACGCGGATGTCTTTGCGCTCGATCTCCTCGTAGTTGTGCAGCGTGGCATTGCTGACCGTGCTGCCGCTCACGAGCACTGGCTCAAGACGAGCCACGGGTGTGAGCGCGCCCGTGCGTCCGACCTGAATGTCCACGGCGATCAGCTTCGTCTCCGCCTGCTCAGGCTGATACTTGTAGGCGATAGCCCAGCGCGGTGCTTTGCTGGTGACGCCGAGTTCTCGCTGATCGGCAAAGGCGTTTACTTTGATCACCGCGCCGTCGGTTTCATAGGGCAACGACTTGCGCTTCTCATCGAGTTCACGAATCGCCACGAGCAATCCCTCTGCGCTATCAGCACGCCAGATGAGGTCGGCTTTGCGCAAACCAGTGTGATCGAGTAGTGCATACATGTCGGCCTGCGATTGCACGTCGATGCCCGTGGCGTCGGCGAGGCCGTAGAAGACGATGTCGAGCTGGCGCTTGGCGGTGATTTTGGAGTCGAGTTGCTTCAGTGCGCCTGTGGTGGTGTTGCGCGGATTGGCAAAGAGCTGCTCACCCGCCTCTTCACGCTCCTTGTTGAGTTTGGCAAAGACCGCCTTGGGCATGAACACCTCGCCACGCACCTCAAAAGTCTGCGGCCCCTCTTTGGGCAGGCGCAGAGGCAGCCGCTGGATCGTCTTGAGATTGTTCGTCACATCATCGCCCGTCTGGCCGTCGCCGCGCGTGGCTCCGTGTTTGAGCACGCCGTTTTCATAACGGATCGTGATCGCCACGCCATCCACCTTCGGCTCGATCACGCAGTCGATCTTCTCGCGGCCCAGGCCCTTTTGCAGTCGGGCAAAGAAAGCGGTCAGTTCTTCTTCCGAGTAGGTGTTGTCCAGGCTCATCATCGGCACGCTGTGCTTGATTTGAGTGAAGCCCTCGATCGGTGCGCCGCCGACACGCTGAGTGGGTGAGTCGTCCGTCAACAGATCAGGAAACTTTGCCTCGATGTCCTGAAGCTCACGCAGGAGCATGTCGAACTCCTTGTCCGAGATGACCGGCGTCGCCTCCACATAGTAGAGGCGATTGTGGCGGTGCAGTTCAGTGCGGAGAAATTCGGCGCGGGCAGCGGCTTCGTCGTGAGTCATGGCGGGGCTTTGAATAGCCGCAAAGGAGCGCAAAGAAACGCAAAAGTTAAGTCTTCAAAGCATACCCATCCCGCCGCTCATGATCCAAGTTTTGAGAGTCTGAAACTGAGTAGCATCAAGGTCGATACCGCTGCCGAATGGGGCGGTATTCACGCTGCTCAGATCCAGATGGCCTTCGCGAATGTCCAAGGTCGG
>JBEBGU010000818.1:0-2499 GCA_040081325.1 Prosthecobacter sp. | reverse complement strand
GACGATCACAGACGTCACGGGCAGTGAGCGCTGGAGTTTGATGACCTCATAGCCAGGCCACATTGTTTCAAAGCGATCACCAGACTTGGTGAAGCGCCCATGCTCAATCTTTGCCTCGCTGAAATCGCGCGTGAGCGGGCGATCGAATTTCACCTCAAAGGTGTCGGCAGCAGAAGAGTAAGCCATCACTGGCAGCGGCACTTCTTTGTCACTCTGGTGGATGCAAAAGATGCGTCCCATGCCCGTAGGCCCAGTGCCCCAGTCAGGCTCGCCGCTATGCGTGGCCACGAGCAGATCGCCGCGCGGCGTGACCGTGAGATCGACCGTGAGTTGATTCAGGCAGGCGATGATTTGATTGTGCGCCACATAGCCCGCAGGCGTTTTCACCAGCTTGGTGCGGTAGATCTTCCCGCGCGACTCGCCAGTGACGAGCGCATCTCCGCGCCACCATGCGGGGCCAAAGTGCGGGCCGCCATTCACACCTTCATTGAAGCGGAAACCGCAGGCGGACTGATGCTGCGGGCCGTAATCAAACACGCTGGGTTCGTCGATAACTTTTGGCAGATGCTTCGGGTGATACGGCGGGAAGCCGTAGTGCTTACCGCGCTCGATGAGCAGTAGTTCATCAAAGGGGTTCCCATTCGGCAACCACGTCGCGCCCTCCTGATCGGTGCAAAAGAGATCACCCGCCGCATTGAATCGCAGCCCGATGGGCCAGCGCACACCCGTGCATAGTTTCTCTCGTGATTTGAAATCCGGCGCGATGCGCAAGATGGCCCCGCGCTCGCTACTCAGATCGTTTTGCGGTTTGCCGAAGGCATCAAACTCATACGCATTATTATAGACCTTCACGCCGAGCCCAAAGAAGACGGCTCCATCCTTCGGGTCATAGCACACGCTCGCTGTATCGATTCCCGCAAAGGCCAGCGGCCAACCTTCGGCGATGACTTTCTCCTCTTCCGCAAGGCCATCGCCATCGCGATCTGTGACCATCATCACCTTGCCTTTGCAGGCGAAAAAGACGGCATCTCCATGCGTAGTCCCTTTCGGCGCTAGGTCCATTCCGATTGGCGCAGTGATCTTGCCTTTGCCCTGCCAAAACATAGTGGCCTTGTCTTCGAGTCCATCGTTATCCGTGTCCGTGAGTAGATGAATATCGCCATTGTAACCCAGCGCCACGAGCCTCCCGTCATGCCGATACTGCAAGTTCACGAGGTTGGTGAGTTGCACTGGCAATTCCTTCATCTCAAAGCCCGGCACCAGTATGTGAACCTCTGCGGGCGCATCCTTCGCACGCTTCACGCGCTCCGCAGAAAAGGCAGACGTAGCAGCGAGTAGAAAGACAAGGGCGAGAGTTTTCATCCCCGCAGTTTAACCACAGAGAGTCCCCAGAAGCCTAGCGTTTTCTACATCAAGCACACGTCTATGACCGATACTCACTGAAGGAGACACGCAGTTCTTTTTCGAGCTGCGGGATTCTCCATTTCTCCTTCGGATCGACGAGGGCGATGGACACGCCTTTCTTTCCAGCACGGGCCGTTCTGCCGCTTCGGTGCGTGTAGTATTCCAATTGGTCAGGGAGCTGGTGATGAATCACGAAAGTCAGGCCTGCGACATCGATCCCACGAGCTACCACATCCGTCGCGATCATGAACTGGACGCGCTCCTTTTTGAAGGCGCGCATCACTTTGTCACGCTCCTTTTGCATGAGATCTCCCTGCAACACATCCACGGATAAACCTAGCGCGGATAACTCTCTGCCGAGCGTGACTGCACCCTCGCGTGTGCGACAGAAAATCAAGCCACGCGCCTCCTTTTGGCGCTTGAGGAAATCAGTGATGAACTCGGTCTTGTCCTCTCTTTTGCAGATCACAAAACGATGATCAATGTCGCGGTTCACGACGCTGCCTTGGTCAATTTTGATCGAGTGTGCATTCTCAGCCATGCTGCCTTTGATCAGCGTCTGGATAGCTTCGGGGAAAGTCGCCGAAAACAGCCAAGTGCTGCGCTTGTTGGGCGTCAGTTTGAGGATCTCCGTCAGTTGCTTTTTGAAACCCAGACTGAGCATCTCATCGGCCTCGTCCAAGACCAGATACTGGACCGAGTCGAGCGACAGTGCCTGACGCTGAATCAAATCAATCAGGCGGCCCGGAGTCGCCACGACGATCTGTGTTGGCCGGCGCAGCGAGTCCACCTGACGGTCGATGTTGTCACCGCCGCAGAGCACTTCGATGAAGATTTTTTCGGTGTACTTGGTGAATCGAAAAAGCTGCTTGCCGATTTGCTTCGCCAGTTCGCGCGTCGGGGCGATGACCAGCCCCTGAATGTCCCGACGTGTCGGGTCCATCTTTGTCAGCAGAGGCAGGCCAAAGGCTGCTGTCTTGCCAGTACCGGTCTGGGCTTGAGCGATGAGGTCGCTGCCATCCTTGAGTAGAAACGGGATAACTCTTTTCTGGATTTGGGTCGGCGTGACAATGCCCAGCTCGTCCAGGCCACGGA
>JBEBGU010000817.1:0-2500 GCA_040081325.1 Prosthecobacter sp. | reverse complement strand
TCGTAGCATGGCGAGGTGAGTTTTGAGGCGCTGAGTTGCCAGTTCGCGCCGCCGTCGTCGGAGTATTCGATCACCGTCTCGTGGCGACCGGTGGGCGGCACGGCCTTTCCAAAAGGAAGATAGCTGCCATGCGGCACGAGCAGGCGACCGCTCGCGAGGCGCTGATACTCCATCTGCGAGCCATTGTAGCCGCGCCAGGTGCGCATCGGTGCCGAAACCTCCCTCGCATTTCCCTGCCGATACCACACATCCAAATAGAGGGGCAGCCCGATACGAGCCGCGTCCTCTTTGCTGAGCTTTTCCGACTTCACCACGATGCTGCGAATCGTGCTATCTGCGGCGAGCAAGGTCTGCGCGTTGTTGAGAAGGCCGCTCTCGATGAGCACCTTCGACTTGGCGAGGCTTTCGGGCAATGCAGGCCGCAGCGTGTGCTTCACGCCTTTCGCATCGGGCAGACTCAATGGCTCAGCGCTGGGTGCGTAGGGATTGTAGAAGCAAAAGCTGCCGTCTTCGCGGCGCAGGATGGCATAACCCGAACGCGTGCCACTCGGCGCGGTGGCATCGTGACCGGCATCTTCGAGAAAAAGCATGCGGGGAGGCTCTGCGGCTCCGGCAAGCCTGCTGCACAGGCAAAACGCCAGCGTGGCGCATGGAATAAAGGAAGTCATGATGGGCGTGTCATGGTGAAACGTGATGAGATGTCGAGTCTGTGCCCGCGTTCTGTATCAAACCACCCTGCTTCATGAAAAAACTCCTTCTGGCGCTCTTTGGCGGCCTTTTCATCGTTTCGTTGTCAGCCGCTGAAACCACGATGAACCACACCACCGCCCTCTCCGCCTACATCGAGGCCCTCAACACGCATTCGTGGGACCGGATCGCTCCGCATGTCGCGGCAGATGCGGTATTTATCTTCACGGAGGACACCTTCATCGGACACACTGCGGCTAAGGCAGCTTTTGAGAAGACTTTCAAGCTGATCGAAAACGAGATTTTCAGCCTTCACGACATCGTGTGGACGGTGGTCACGGAGGATGTGGCCACTTGTCATTATGAGTTCCGGTGGAAGGGGCTCATCAGCGGCCAGGCATCGTCTGGCGGTGGTCGCGGCACCAGCATCCTGCGCAAGGTCGATGGCCGATGGCTCGTCGCGCATGAGCACCTCGGGCCTTATCCTCGAAAATAGTGCTTCATTCGCTCGATGCCAGCACAGTGTTGGCTCGCCAGATCAAAGCCAGAAACCAGCGACTCCACGAAACATCAAAAATGACGGACATCTTATTCCCTTACCTTTTGGGCTACGGCATGATCGGAGCGTGGTTGCCAGCATTGGCACTCTCCATCGCGCCAGCGATCTATCGTCGCTCGTGGAAAGTATTCTTCCTGTCTCTGTTGCGGGTAGTGGTTGGCATCACTCTCCCAGTTTACTGGTTTCTTCTTTCGGTCGAGTTGCTCCCTGATTGGAAGGGCGCTTGCGCGCATGGCGCATTCACCTGTTTTGTGGTCGGCAAACTGTGGTTGTCACCTTTTGTTGTGTGGGCGCTAGCGGCTTATTACGCAAGAGTCGTGTGGAAAGCGGGCACGCCTTCCAAAACGTGGATCGTTCTTGGATATTGGGTTGGAGCCATCGTCAGCGTGACATGCCTGATCCACGGCCTGATTGATTTCCCGAGGGCTCTGATCCCAATCTGGCCATTTCTCGTGCCAATCCTAACCGCCACCTACTTTTCGGTCGTAGCTCGTCGGCTGGTGAGAGAAAGTGGCCTTGGCTTTACAAAACTGTTAGCGGCTACGCTTTCGATGGTGCCCTCGTGGGTTCTTTCCGTTTGGCACTCGCAGCGAGTGTTTGACGCTCTTCCGTCGGAAGCTCCGCAAGACTGCTTTGTCGTCACGGCGGCCATGCGTGGTCATGCTTCACTTGTTGGTCCATTTCACCCGATCCAGCGTCGCGGCCAGGAACGCCTCATCAATGACCAGCTTCAGACATTCTGGGAGTTCGAAACCTTCTGGGCAGCAAGGATGCCACGTCTCCACCGTGTGGCCCGCAGGATTTACAATCGTGTCGGTCCATACGTCGCCAGACGTATCACGCGCAGATGGGTTGCCGATGTTGTTTATTTGTCGCTGAAACCAGCGGAGTGGACTTTACGGGCGCTAAAATGGAAAAAAGAGAGCGTTCACTTTTAAAGCCCCGCCTTTTACCCGTCGTTCAATCTCACCAAACAATGGACCTATTCTCATCATCACCCACACCATGAAAACCTCTTCAGCCTCTCCCACTTCCCGTCGTCGTTTCGTCCAAAACACCGTCGCAGCCGGCCTCGGCTTCAATTTTATTCCCGCCTACCTTACCAGCGCCCGTGCGGCGGATAATCCGAAGTTGCCGCCGAGTCGTCGCATCAATTTGGGCTGCATCGGCATCGGTGGACGTGCGGGGAGTGTCATTCCGGGGCTCACGGCGGACGGCATTGCCATGCCGGTGGCGTTTACGGATGTGGATTTT
>JBEBGU010000816.1:0-2501 GCA_040081325.1 Prosthecobacter sp. | reverse complement strand
CGTCGCAAAAGCCGCCACCGCATCCACCCCACTGCGCTGGATCACCACCGCCTTAGCCTCCCCACTGCGCAGCGTCCCCGGCGCATCCGCCCCCGAATAAAGCTCATCCCAAGCCAGCGCCGCATCACGCGCGATCTCGGCCGCATCCGTCACCGTGATGGTGAGGTCTTGGGAGTCGCTGAGCAGACCCGGACCATCGTCAGTCACCGTCACAGTGACCGCATACTGATTGTTAGGATGCGAGGGGTTTTCAAAGTCTGGCGCAGCGATGAAAGTGAGCACGCCAGTGCTGCTACCGATGTTGAACAGGGCCGCGTCAGGGCCGCTCTTGGTGAAGGTGAGCGTCTGCGCAGGCAGGTCGGTGTCGGTCGCGACGACTGTGGTCACGGGGGTGGTGTTTTCGACCACCGATTGCGTGCCCGTGGCTCCACCAAGATTGCTGGTGATGGTGGGGGCGGTATTCACCGGAGCCGTGGAGTAAATGTAAGTCTCGCCACCATCGAAGGGTGAGTTGGCCAGCGCATTGCCCGCGAGGTCAAAGGTCTGCGGTGGCGTGCCGGTGCCTTTGATGACGAAGTCGAAGGAGCCCTCATCCGCGTCGTTGTTGGCGAAGGTCACCGTGGCCGAAGTCGTCGCCACCGTGGTCGGATTGAAGGCGATCTTGAAGGTCGTCGTGCCGCCGCTGATGGCCACGGGAGTCGTCGGCTGCTGCGTCACACTGAAGTCCGTGGCAGGCGACACACTGACGAAGCTCGGTCCGCCCGTGAGATCGAGCGCTGCATTGCCGCTGTTGCTGATCGTGTAAGTGATCTCCACCACACCACCCTGCACCGGCGTGCTGCCGAAGTCGGTAGCGTTCGTCGTGCTGGCAGCCGCGAGCAGCGAGCCGTCAGGGATGTTGTTGCCATTGCCAGTGACGGCTATCTCGGGGGCCACGACGGTGATCGTGAAGCTCGTTTGGGCTGAGTTGCCATGGGCGTCTGTGGCGGTGCAGACCACCGTGTTGACACCGACGGCAAAGGTGCTGCCGCTGGCCAGCACTGAGAACACGGATACCGGGCCATCGACGATGTCGCTAGCGGTGGGGCTGCCGAAAGTGACGACGGCTCCAGCCGGACCCGTGGCCACGATGCCGGTGATGTTAGCGGGCGTGTTTACAATCACTGGCGGCGTGGTGTCCACGACGGTGATGGTGAAGCTCGTTTGAGCTGAGTTGCTGCTGAGATCGGTGGCGGAGCAGACCACCGTGCTGGTGCCGATGGGGAAGGTGCTGCCACTCGGCGGCACACAGGTCACGGGGCGGGAGCCATCGACGGCATCGTTCGCGGTGGGGTTGGTGTAGGTGACGACTGCGCCTGCTGGGCCAGTGGCCTCTACGCCAGGAATGTTTGCGGGCGTGTTGCTGATGACCGGCGGTGTGGTGTCGGTAGCAGCCACCGGGGGGGCGATCACGATGTTATTGATCGAGTGATTCGTGGCGGACTGGTCCCCCACATAACCACCCGCAGAGATGTAGAGGCGCACATCATCCACATTGTCGAATGTGCTGTCGAGATTGATAGCGGTGGGCGCGAAGGCCGCATTGTAGCCAGCAAAGGTGGTCGAGGCGACTTCGACGGCGTTGCGGTAGCCTTTGACGGTGATGGTGGTGCTGGAGGTCTCACCCCAGTTGTAATACAGGAACTGATTGAGCTGAAACTCGCTGCCGTCACTGGACTTGATGGCCATGCCTTTGCATCCAGCATTCTGATCGTAGGTCAGGGCCGAGTAGCCGGAGTCGCCGCTGGCGAGAAAAGTATTGTTCTGCCAAGACATCAATCCCAAATTGGTTCCGCCCGTGTTGGTGATGTTGATCACCTGCATGATGATACCCGCGATGTCACTGGAGCCAGCCTCACCATCCTGCGCGATGCCATCGCCCAGGCCGGTGTTCTGCGTGAACATCATGGTGCCCGTGATAGCGGGGACCGCAGCCGCCCGCGTGACGACGATGCTGTAAGTCTTGATCGTCGTCCCATCCTGCGCGGTGACTTGCACCTGGATAGTGTTTGCCCCGACCGCGAGCGCCAAGGCTGCGCTGGGGCTGCCGGAGGTGACGGTGGCGAAAGCATTGGCTCCGACACGGGCTTGGATGGTCGCATTCGCCTGCGCACGGGTGGGCGTGACGGTGACGCTGCTCGTGGCATTCGGCACGCTGGAGGTGTAGGCGATGGTATTAGCGGCGAAGGCTTCGTTGATCGTCGCCGTCGTGAGTGCGAGCGCGGAGAGGTCGGCGTTGTTGCTGAGAGCCACCGCCACCTGCTTGAGATTCACAGCCAGATACAGGGTGTCTTCGCTGCTGGTGGTCCAGCTCATGTTCACCGAGGCTGCACCCGGTTTGAGGCTCGTTTTATAGCTGTCAATACCGGCACCGATCGCACTCCCGGCGGAGTGGACCACCGCCTGGCCGTTGCTGGCCGTGGGCGCAAGCGTCGGCAGGGACGCGGTCCGAAAAGTATCGA
>JBEBGU010000815.1:0-2502 GCA_040081325.1 Prosthecobacter sp. | reverse complement strand
GTGCTGTGAAAGGTCATGTACACGCGCTCTTCGTGCTTGAACTGTGATCCGGTGCAGAAGGCACCGGGGCGCTTGCCAGCACGCGGCTGCGCTTCGATCCAGCGTTTTTCGAGCATCTCACGAAAGTAAGAACCTAGGTTCGGATACGCTGCACTGAAGGCCGTATCAACCGTGGCGCAGGCGTCGTCCCAGGTGAGTTCTTTTTCATCTGGCGGTGAAATCTGCGGTGCTTCGAGGTCGAAGTAGTGCAGCGCCGATGTGCCTTGCAGCTTGGCGGCTTTTCTCAAAGCACGACGCGGCAGCTCGATGTGCGTGTGAATGGCCTCCATCATGGCATCGAGCGACTTACGACTCATCGCGCCATCAAACAGAGGCGTGTCGAGAAAGTGCGGAATGCCGCGACTGCCATACAAACTCAGACGCGTGCCAGCGATGCCATTCAAGCCAGCGGCGAGTGTGACAGCGTGGTCATTCCACGGCTTCTGTCCCGCATGAAAAGCTGCCTCTCGCAGCCTGCGATCTGGCTCGGACATCAGGGCACGGCGGCGTGACATGGGCACAGCTTCGGTGCGTCCATTAGGGAAGGTCATTTCGAACTCCATCTTACCCGTGAGCGTGTCGTAAAGACGGCCCCAAGCATGAAGTCCGTTCACGTTGAGATCCGCCGCCAGAGCTTCCATCTCCGACTTCATCTGGTGCTGGCCTTCATAACGCATCCGCTGCATAGCGTGCTCGGCACTCTTCAAAGAAGCATCGCCAAGCAATGTCGCGAACTCAGCATCACTCAAAGCGGCGAGCGCCGAGCGCAAGGATGCCTGGAGCTTTGTGCTCTCGGCCTCCAGTGTGGAAATCCACGCTTCATCAGCTTTCACCGCCTCGTCATTCGCATCATCCGCAGAAAGGCAACCAAGGTAAGCTGACAAGTGGCCGAGTCGATCACTCAGCGACTCGAATGCATTGATCACGCGGACGATTTCTGTCATCTCGCTGCCAAGCGCGACAGCTTGTGCCTTCAACGCTTCGACATCACTGACGAGTGCGGCTTTGAAGTCGATGTAGTCAGGTTCACCAAATTTGGAGAACCAGGATTCGAGGGACCAGCGGTCGGGAGATTGAGGTTTGGACATGCCCTTTTGTTACGAGGAAGCGAGCAAGGCGCAAGCTAAGTAGCCAACTTGTACTGGAACTAAAACACGAGCTTGTCAGTGGAGCAGGGTACGGTGCATCATCTGGTTCTCACGATGAAACTGATCTTTTCAATCCTCCTTGGATCTCTTCTACTGGCCGCTTGCGGTAAGCCTGCACCGGAGGCGAAGGCGATGCGTGGCACGATCGCTGCGTCGCTACTGACGTTGCAGAATCCGTTTTTTAAAGTGATCGGGGATAACATCACGGAGGAGGCGTCGAAGCATGGCCACGACGCGCTCAGTGTTAGTGCGGACAGTGATGTGGCTCGGCAGAGCAATCAGGTGAAGGATTTTATCGTGAAGAAGGTGTCGGCCATCATCCTGAGTCCGGCAGATTCGAAAGGCATCGTGCCGGTGATCCAAGAGGCGAACGCAGCGGGCATCCCAGTTTTCACGGTCGATGTGCCGTGCCAGGAGGCTGGGGTGAAGATCGTGACTCAGGTGGCCACGGATAATCTAGGTGGCGGGCGTGAGGCGGCTAAGGCGATGATTGAGGCGCTGAAAGGCCAAGGCGGGAAGATCGGCGTGTTGGATTTGAAACAAGTGGAGTCCTGCATCCTGCGAGTGAAGGGGTTTAAAGAAGTTCTGGCGGAGCACAATGCCACCGCTGCTGCGAAGATCGAGATCGTCAGCGAGCTCGATGGCGGCGGAGCCAAGGACAAAGGCTACAAGGCGGCGGAAGACATGCTGCAAGCCAACCCAGACCTGATCGGCATCTTTGCGATCAATGACCCGTCGGCACTCGGGGCGCGTGGAGCACTGGAGAAAGCGGGGCGTGCGGAGAAGGTGGTCATCATTGGTTTCGATGGCCAACCCGAAGGAAAGCAGGCGATCCGCGATGGCAAGATCTACGCGGACCCGATTCAGTTCCCAGAGAAGATGGGGATCGAGGTGGTGAAGGCGTTTCTAAAACACTCAAAAGGCGAGGACGTGCCACCACAGATGCTCATCCCCACCCAGCTTTATCGTCAGGCAGATGGGAAGAGCGATGCCACTTTGAAATAACCGTCGATGAACTGGCCATTGATCAAAGCTGTCCTGCTACTGAGTGGATCGAACATCTTCATGACCTTCGCTTGGTATGCGCATCTAAAGGACATGAAGGCCAAGCCGTGGTTCATCGCCGCGATGCTAAGCTGGGGGATCGCCTTCTTTGAATACATGCTGCAAGTGCCAGCCAACCGAATCGGCAGTGAGACGCTGAGCCTGCCGCAACTCAAGATCATTCAAGAAGTGGTGACGCTGACGGTGTTTGTGCCATTCGTGTTCTTTTACATGAAGCAGCCACTGAAGTGGGATTACCTGTGGGCCTGTC
>JBEBGU010000814.1:0-2502 GCA_040081325.1 Prosthecobacter sp. | reverse complement strand
ACAATACTAGCGTTGCACTCACGGATGGTAGTGTTTTCACCGTCACGGGAGACGGCGGCATGTACACCGCTGAGCGCTGGACGGCGGCCAGCGGGTGGGCGCGCTTGACTGGCATCAACTGGTCCACCGTGGTGGCGCAGCCTGGGTACGTCACGCACTGGCACCCCCTGATCTTAGTGGCACCGGACAATCGCCTCTTCCATGGCGGCCCCACCGATCAGATGAACTGGATCAACCCGAATGGCGCTGGATCGCTGACGTTTGCCAATGCCAACGTTCCCGGCGCGCACTTCCCTAAAGAAGGCTGTTTTGCGATGTATAATGAAGGTCGCATCCTAGTTGCGGGCGGCTCTGCAAACACCAACTCGAATCCGTCGGATGGTTCTACGGGCACGAGTACCAACCTCGCTTTCACCATCGACATCCGTGCAAGCACGCCCGCAGTCGTGAATACGAGTTCGATGAAGTACGTTCGGCAGTTTGCCAATTCCGTGATTCTACCCAATGGCGAAGTCATGGTCATTGGTGGTAACAGTTCGGGCCTCAAATTTAATGACACGGGCAGCATTCTTTCCCCCGAAATTTGGAATCCGACGACTGGCCAGTGGCGTGAAGTCACTGACATGAGCATCCCGCGTAACTACCACTCACTCGCCCTGCTTCTGCCTGACGGGCGCGTGTGGTCGGGTGGCAGCGGACTCTCGGGAAATGCGGCGGATCACCGCGATGCGCAGTTGTACACGCCGCCCATGCTTTATGCAGCCGATGGCACGCTGGCCGCACGTCTTGCGATTACGACTGCTCCTCTAAGCATCGGGCCAGGGCTAGTCTTCAATGTGCAGGCAGGCGCTGGCATCTCCCGCTTCACTTTCATCAAGATGTCATCCCAGACGCATTCGATGAATACTGATCTGCGTTTTTTGGAGTTGCCTTTCACGAGTCCCAGTGCTGGAAACTACACACTCACGGCGCACAGTAACTTGAGTGTGATGACACCGGGCTACTGGATGCTTTTCGCCCACAATGCTCAGGGTGTTTACTCCACAGCTAAAATTATCCAGGTCACCACGGCCAATGTGCCGACGCTTTTGAATCCAGGTTCGCAGACCACGGCGACGACCAAGGCGGCGACGCTTCAGCTCAGTGCAACTGGCACCGGCACCCTCACTTTCAGTGCCACGGGTCTGCCGCTGGGACTCAGCCTCAATGCCAGCACGGGATTGATCAGCGGCACAGTCACATCTGCGCCCGCTGTGTTTGCTGTCGTAGTCACGGTGCAGAGCAGTTTCGGCTTTAGCGCCACTCAGCCGTTCGACTGGGTGATCACGCCTGCCACACTCGGCTCAGGCTCGATCTTGCGTGAATGGTGGCTCAATATCGGAAGCGGAGTGCTCGTCCAAAATTTAACCAGCAATGCTGCCTATCCAGACAGTCCGAGCGGCAGCAATCAGCCCACGAGCTTTGAGGCTCCGACTAACATTGACGACAACTACGGCACTCGGATGCGGGGCTGGGTACATCCGCCAATTACCGGCCAGTATCGCTTCTGGATTGCCAGTGATGATGAGGGGCAGCTTCGTCTTAGCGCGAATGATACGCCTGCTGCAGCCACACAAAGAGCGAGCGTCCCCGTCTATAGTGATCCGCGTTTATGGACCAAGTATCCTGAGCAGCAATCTGTGCTCATCACATTGCAGGCAGGTCAGCGCTACTACATCGAAGCACTGATGAAAGAAGGCGGTGGTGGCGATCATCTCGCAGTTGCCTGGCAGTTGCCGGGGACCTCTGGCCCTGAGGTGATCGCAGGAAGCTATCTCTCACCTTGGGTGCCAAATCGCGCTCCAGTGCTGACAAATCCAGGCGCGCGAATCAACGTCTCAGGCAGCGCTACATCTCTGCAACTGCAAGCCACGGATGCCGATGGCGATGCTTTGACATACGCCGCGACGGGGCTGCCGACTGGACTAACGATCAATGCAAGCACGGGAATCATCTCCGGCACACCGACGGTGATAGGCACCTACAATGTGAGCGCCAGTGTCACGGATAACAAAAGTCCATCTGTCACGGCCAGCTTCGTGTGGGCCATCAACAATGTGCTCCAACTTCAGACGCCTCAATCGGCAGCAGCACTGGTAAATACGCCCGTCTCTTTCACCGCTGTGAGTGTCGGTGGAGTCAATCCGCGCTACCGCTGGAACTTCGGAGATGGCAGCACCACCAGTGCCTACAGTAGCTTGGCCGTAATCTCTCGATCCTACACTGCGGCTGGTCGCTATCTCGTGACTTTGGACGCTACGGATGACACGGGCCTTGTGCGCACCGTGAGCTTTTATCAGGTCATCCACTCAGCCCTGACGGCTCGTAAGCCAGCCATCTCATCGAGCCTAATTCTTGAAGATCGAACGGCGGCGAATGATCGCGTGAGGGTGGTGAATCCAGACGCGGACAGCGTGTCTGTCTTGGATGCAGTGACTCGCGCTAAGCTCGCCGACACAGTCG
>JBEBGU010000813.1:0-2503 GCA_040081325.1 Prosthecobacter sp. | reverse complement strand
TTTGCTCTTGCTGCGATTGACGGTGAGCTTGAGTTTGCCTTCCACAAAACGTGTCACGCTTTCCATCACTCGTTGCGCCTTCATGGCTCCATCGACCAGTCGTGAAAGGGGTGAAAGGGGTCAGGTGATTCATATTGCAAGATTCCAGTTTTTAGAAATCTGCAATGCACCTAATGCGTGATGGAAGATCCGGCCTCACCTTCTTTCGCACGCCCTCTCTCTGGCTGAGTTGCTGGTGGTGATGATGCAGGTGACACTGACCGAGAGGCAGGGCTCACGCCATCCTCTACCCAGGTGCAGGGGCCAGCCATCAAGCGATGCCAACACCGCCATCATGGCTGTCCACATCCATCTCGCGGACGCGCTTGCGATCACGCTCGGTCTGAATGGCGTTGCGTAGGAGTTCGCGAACTTCTTCGACCTTTGGGATGGCGCGGATGGCGAGGGTTGGGGTGCTGATGTCGGAGGTGACAAGGTTGAGATTGCCCAAGCCGACCATGCGGAGGAAAAGCGGCTGATCCATGGCGTAGTCTTTCACGCGGAAGAGCTCCAACTCGTCGAGCTTACGATTGAGGATACCCGTGGTGATCTTCAGACGTTGCGTGGTCAGTTCATAGGAAGTGCATTTGGTGATCCACCAGCGGATGAGCCACATGAGGAGTGGCACCACGAGTCCGATGGCCGACATGCCTAACGTGAAGGGAATGCCGCCAATCGCCGCGCCTGCGAGCAAGAGGCAGAAGAAATAATACCAGAAGTGGACCCACTGTGAGGTGTGGCCTTTCCAGAGGAAGGTTTCAGCGGATGCGGGTGGTGGAGCGGATTCAGAGTTCATAAGTTGCGGGCTGTGTTCTCGTTGATGTAACAGGAAAGGTGAACGCGAAATTGGACTCGATTTTGTAATCCACGATGCGAAAAGATCATGCGGCTTTTGCCAACGTTTGTTCGGCTATGTTCGAGCGCACGGCAAAGTTTTCCGCTGGTGGCACATCCCACACCAGGTAGCGCGAAAGCATCTTCATGAGGCCACGGCTGTAGCGTGAGCGTGTCCAGCCACCGGAGGCCATGCTGGCGATGTGGCGCGTGGAGTGCTGCTCCATGCGGCTCGCGAGATTGAAGGGCGAGGGCTTCATGGCGAGGTGCGTGCCCGCGAGATGGATGCGGAAGATGCGCCCGTCATAGAAGTAGCGCACCAGCTCCTGCCAGGAGCGATGCCAGTCGATGATTCGGGCTGAGTATTTGTCCAGCGCCTTGGCCAGTTTTTCAGGCTGATTCAAAATGTCCGCGCCATGAGCGAAGACACATGAGTCGAGCTGCTGTGCGCCGACGAGCGACATGAAGAGTCCAGGCGAGAGCATGGGATCGACAAAGCCAAAGGCATCACCACACAGCACCCAGCTGGGACCATGACCACGATCCGCGAGAAGCTGGTAGTTTGAATACGTCATCACGGGTGTGATACGGCGAGCGCGGGTGGATTTCTCGGCGAGCAGTGGCTCCTGACGGATGGCATTCTCCAATCGTTCTTCGGCTGTGGTGCCGAGCGTTTTGGCGTGCTCTTTGGAAACGACAATGCCGACAGACAAACGCCCCGGAAGCGGGATGCGCCAGCTCCAGCCAGCGCGCAGCACGGAGATGATGACTTGGCCGGGTTCGACTTCATCGTGATCAAAGTCCTCGAAGTGCGCGAAGTAGGCGATGTCGTCACGCTCGCCTTTCTCTGCGGGAAGGTTCATCGCACGGGCAAAGGCGCGTGTGCGGCCTGTGCAATCAACAAGCAGTGGTTTGGCATCGGGTGAAAGTCCCGCGATTTCGCGGCTGCGAGCGCTGAGTTGGATCGTTGGTTCGCCATTCGTGACACTAGGCTCCAGCTCTGCGCGGGCGTGGACAAACTCGGCACCGAGTTCTTCGGCACGAGTGCGTAACAGGTTATCAAACTCAGGGCGCGGTGTGTTGTAGGCGTAGGTCGGCAGGTGGCCTTCGACATTCTTGAAGCTGAAATGGAGGCGCGGACCGCCATCCGTGACAAAGAAGGAGGCACCGGGTTTACGAGTGGCCATGGCTGCTACACGATCTTCGATACCGAGCTGGCGGAAAACCGGGACGACGCCGGGGATCAAGGATTCGCCCACGAGCAGGCTGGGGCGTTTGTCATCATCAAAGACGAGGCAGCGGATGCCACGTTTGGCCAACAAGCCAGCGAGTGTACAGCCAGCTGGGCCTGCGCCGACGATGACGACTTGGGGGGATTTTTCAGACATGGGAATGAGAGAGACGCGCGAGATTCATGCCATCATACGCGCTCCAGCTTGATCGGGTAGGTCTGAAATGCGTTCCACTGGCAGACGATGAGGTCGCCATTCTCTAGTACGCAGACGTCGTGCCCATGATCGAAGATGCGCTCAGCCTGCATCAGGGGCTTGAGTTTGCCGTTTTCATACACTGGCTCCGTGCCGCCGGGGGCGCTGATGACTTTATTTTCTGCACTCAGCACGACAGTGAA
>JBEBGU010000812.1:0-2506 GCA_040081325.1 Prosthecobacter sp. | reverse complement strand
CGAATCGAAAAAGAAGACAAAGGCGGCAAGTAATCATCGGTTCAGCTTCATCGATTCTACATCCATTTCATCTCAGATATTCTTCATGCATCTCACTCGTTCTTTGTTCACTAGCGCCGTTTTTTCATTGGCGACGGTTTCTCTATCAGCCCAAAACGCAGCGCCGCCAGTTCCAACGCCGCCGCCAGCCAGCACTGAGGCTAAAGCACCATCTGCGGATACTTCGACCACGCCTGCAACACCACCCGACGGTGCGCGACTACCGGGCGGACCTGGCGCACCAAGTGGTTTTGGCCCTCCTGGTGGCGGTGGTGGCTTTCCCGGTGGGCGTAGGCGTCCCGGTGAAGGTGGCGGGTTCGGTGGCCCTCCTGGCGCTGGTGGTGGCACAGATGCAGCAAGTTCACTGTCACAGACCATCCGCATGGAGGGGGAGAAAATTGTGCTCCAGTTTCCGAACAATCCAGTCATGGACATGCTCAGCATCTATGAGCTGCTGACGGGTGTGACCTTGATCAAAGATACCAACATTCTCGAAGGGGCCCCGGTTAGTCTGGCTACGCCGAAGGCCGTGGAAAAGGCAGAAGCAATCAAGCTTATCGAGGCCACGCTTCTAACCAATGGTTACGCCATCGTCATGGAACCCGATGGCAAGAGTGCGCGCATTTTGCCAGCTCGCAATCAGAGCGCCAATGCTGTGCAGTTTTCGCATGGAGTTCAATTCTACACATCACCACAGGATCTCCCACAAGGTGAGACGATTGTCAGTTACTTCATGAAGCTGGACTACCTTGACCCTGAAGAGGCCGGGACGATTCTCTCAGGCCATGTCGGCCTCAGTGTCTATGGCCGCATCACGCCCGTGCTTACTCCGCCTGGGCTTTTAATCACGGAAAGCGCCACGGTCGTGAAGCAACTTATTAGCATTCGTGAAACCCTCGATGTCGGTGATACAGGTTCATCATTGGTCACCAAGTTCATTCCCATTGTCCAGGCAGATGCTTCAACTGTGGCGCAGATCATTCAGGCCACGCTCAATGCGCAGGCCCAGGAAAAGGAAACCAAAGGAATCAATACCATTCGTGGTAGTGCAGCTAGCGATGGGCGCGGAAGCAAAGATGAGCGCCGTGACAACAACGATAACAACAATAGCAGTAAACCGGTGATCATTAATGGTCAGTTAGTTCAGCAGAATTCTCAGGCACCGCAGCCCACCGCTCAGGTCGTCGCTGACACACGATTGAATCAGATTCTCGTCGTCGCTGCCCCTCTTGATTACACCTACATTGCCAGTCTGATTGCCGAATTCGATAAACCTTTAGAAGTCGAAGAGCCTTATGAGAGGAAGATGAAATATGCTGCGGCGGTCGATGTGCTCAGTGCAGTGGTGGACCTGTTACAGGATACAAGTGGCGGCACCACGCAGCTCCCAGGCGGAGGCAGCATCCAGCAACAGCGCAGTCAGGCACTAGCCTCCAGCAGCAGTCAGCTTCTTGGTGGCCGCAGTACCACTGGCACTCGCGGCGGGCAGACACTCGCTGCCGGTGGCGGGGCTTCAGACACCGCTAGCGCGACCACCTCCACTGGCGGCGCTTCACGTGCTGATGTCATCCAGGGACCGACAGAGGACAATGCACCCGTGTCTGTGCTCGTCGGCAAAACTCGTGTCATCGCGGACCCTATGGCCAATGCCATCTTGGTCGTCGGTCGCCAAGAGCAGATCGACAAGGTCAATGCACTGCTCGACAAGCTGGACCGTAAGCCTTCTCAGGTCTATCTGGCCACCGTGATCGGCCAGCTTACACTCGGTGATGGCTTTCAATTCGGCATCGACTACCTCAGCGCGTTGAGTAATAAAAATGGCACAAACTTTAGCGGCAGCAGCTTCAATAGCCGCACGAATATCTTGGATGGTAATGCAACGACTCGCGCCATTCGGGATCTGAAAAACAATGTCATCACCACACCTTTTGGTCCCACCAGCGGCATGAATCTCTATGGCGCGATCGGTGATAGTTTGGAAGTCTTTGTCACCGCTCTCGAAACGACGAATCGTTTCAAAGTCTTGTCTCGTCCGAGCGTCTTCGCATTGAACAATAAGAAGGCGACGATCACTTCTGGTTCGCAGATTCCGGTGCCTGTTCAAAGCACCGTCGTCAACAATGGCAACAACCCAAACGTCACGACCAATATCGAATACCGCGACGTGGTGCTGAAGCTTGAAGTCGTGCCATTGATCAATGCAGATGGTGAAGTCACTCTTACCATTGCCCAAGTTAATGACACGGTCATAGGCACTCAGTTGGTGGAGCCAAATCTCATCCCGATCATCGGCACTGAGCAGATCATCACCACGGTGAATGTGCCTGACCGTAACACCATCGTACTCGGTGGCCTGATCTCTGAGCAGGAGAAGAAAGACACCAAAGGAATGCCCTTTCTCAGTCGCATCCCAGGCGTGGGCAATCTCTTCAAAGACAACGCCAACAGCACGACTCGCAAAGAGTTG
>JBEBGU010000811.1:0-2514 GCA_040081325.1 Prosthecobacter sp. | reverse complement strand
TGTGGATGCTGCCCCTGTCGGGCGAAAAAGGCTACCTTTTCGGCCTCCCAGGCCCCCCCGCTGACCACGAACCCACCCGGTGGCCCCACCACCCAGGGGATCAAGGTGCTGACGCGGGCATCCGTGCTCCAATGTGTCTGCTCGGCAAGAAACAATGGCAAGGCGCGGCTCATGCGGCCTGCCGCGTCTGCCAGATGTTGCTCGATCTTCTTTGAGTTGGTCGCATACTCCACACTGCCACCGAGAAAACAGATGGAAGGGCCATCGACTAAGCGTATTGGGAACAGCTCTACTGCCGGGGAGTCAGGTTTCAGCCACACAGGGCCTTCAATTGTAAGCAGCGTAATCTGCAATTGCTCAGCTTTTAAATTGGGTTGAGTCTGAAGTCCTGCCTTGGCAAGTTCGGTATCCCAGAAGCTGAGGCTCTCCTTCCAGTCAGGGCGTTTCTGAGCGTAGAGCTGATCGAGAATCACCCGAGCCTGATCGAGTTGGCCGAGGTCGAGATGCCCCTTGATGAGGTTGTTGCCGACCACCACGCCATGAATCTCTGGCGAAAAGTAAGGGGCGGTGAGATTGACGAGTTCAGGCAGGTGGCCCTGCCTGCCAAGGTCACCACTCATCTGCATGAGCAACTGGGCGGGCACTGGGCGTGGAGCGCGGGCCAGGCTCGTCTCGTAAAGGGTAAGTGCTTTGTCGCGTTCCCGATTCTCCAACGCAGCACGGGCCAGCCACAACTGTGCACGCCAACTGCCTGGAAGTGCTGCGATCTGAGTCAGTGCATCAAGGCTGCCAACTGCACCGTCTTTCTCGCGATGAATCACCTCATACCAACCAACGGCATTCTCTTGATTGGGATCAAGCTCTAGCCCATGCCAAAGGGTGCTCATCATGCGCTGATCATCTTTTCGCTCAGCATGAACTTTGGCGAGGTTCGTGAGCACCGATCCAGATTCTCCGTGGCGAGCGATGTGCGCCTGAAGCACGCGCTCGGAATCATCGACTCGGCCACTTTTCAGCAAGGTGATGGCATGGAGGACGGCTCCACGTTCTGTGTTGGGATCTGTCACTGAAAGGCGTTCCGTGGCTTTCAGTAGTTCCGAGGTGAATCCGTCTTCAAGGCCATTGATGATGAAGCCAGCGAGCTGCTCGGGATCGTTCCATGCCTTTTCAAGGTTGGGAAGAAGCACTGACTTCAGCCACTTCTGCTTGGTGATGTAGAGTTCGCGCCCGAACTGGTCGAAGACCTTGACCATGTTCGGATCCTTGGCCGGGTCATCTGTCCGAGCGGACGCTGCGGCGGGTTGAGGCATTGTCGGTGACGTTGTTTTCTTGCCGAAAAGTTTTTCAAAGAGTCCCATGGTAATGCTAGGCAGCGAGCACCTCGTTAAGTTCTTCCAGCAGCTTCGGCACAGATCGCCGAAAAGTTGATACGCCTTCCCAAGGCAGCCGTCTTGATGGAAGATCGTGTGTAGTCCTGAACAGCCCAGCCCGCAGCCGCCAGCATGGCATCGGTGTTTTGGCGGGCTTGCTGTTCCGGGGGATCGGCCATGAAGGTATTTACCCTATCCAAGCGGAGAGGGCTTCGGATGGCAAGGACGGAGGAGAGGAGAGTGGTAGACTTGGATCTCGAAACTTCGAACACCACGATTCATTCCTCGCCATGGCGGAAGTTGTCACCGCATCCCCAATTTGCTAAACCATGCCAGCGTGTGCTTGGGCCAAGCCTTGGCGTCGCGGTCGCAGTGCAGGCCGTAGCCGTGGCCGCCGGTGGGGTAAAGCAGGAACTCGTGCGCCACCTTGGCCTCCAGCAGCGCGGCGTGGTAGATCTTGCTGCCGACAACGTGGATCTTGTCGTCGTGGCTGTGGACGATGAGCGTGGGCGGGATGCCTGCCTTCAGGTTCAACGCTCCCGAGACAAGCTCGCCACGACTAAACAAAAGCGCGACCCCAATCATCACAAAACAAAGCGTAATGATCAGGATCGAGATTGGATTGTTCTTCTGCATTTCATGACGCAGAATAAACCGCTGACAGCTCTCTGAGAATACTTTCCAATTCGCTGTAATACACGTCTTCCTTCATCTCAGCGCGCTTCGCCTTCAGTGTCTCCAGCTTCCTCTCCAGTTCATCGCGCTTGGCACGCTGCGCGTCTGTGAGCTTCAATTCTACTTCGCTCAAAACGAGAGCCACTTGGGCAGCTCTTGAGCCGTCTTTGATGTCCTTCGCCTCATTACTGAAAACCTCGGAGCGAGTGCCTACTCCATCACCATTGTCTTCAATCAGGGCGTGCTCGGTGGAGATACGTTCTTCCTTTTCGTAAAACTCCGCCGCCAGTTTGCTGGCATGGCGGAAGGCTTCGAGGAGGGAGACTTGCTTGTCCTGATCCAGGTCCGCCGCCAGATCACCCGCGATGGCAGGCGCGAAGAACTCGCCGAAGCGCGTGTAGTAGATCTCATCTGCGCTCTTCGTGCCCGTAACGATGATGCGACTCTTCCCTGCCAGTGGTTGGAGGAA
>JBEBGU010000096.1:0-9534 GCA_040081325.1 Prosthecobacter sp. | reverse complement strand
ACCCAGGAGCCACTGTCGCGTTTAAGATCGAGCATGAGGGCCGCAAGATCGCCTACGTGCCAGACAATGAGTTCCTCCAGGGCTATCTCGGACCCCCGCTGGCCATCAAGAGAGACAGCGAACTTGTCGTCCCACAGGAGCCGATAGTGGAGTTTCTCAGCGGCGTGGACCTCATGCTGCATGAGGCGCAATATCTGGCTCCCGAATACAGCAAAAAGATCGGCTGGGGACACTCGAACCTCGCCAATGCCTGCGTGCTGGCCAAGTTAGCCGGAGTTAAAAAATGGATCGTCATTCATCATGACCCCGCGCATGACGACGCCTTCCTGGACAACAAGCTCAGCCTGACGAAGCAGATCCTTCACGAGATCGACTGCACCACTGAAGTACTGCACGGTCATGACGGCATGGTGGAGTATTTGTGAAACTCTCCTCAAAACCGTACTCGACGTTGCGGCCTGATCACGCTTTCATCGGCGCGCTTCATCATGCCAATAAATAGCATACTCAAACATCTCCGTCCCTCTCTGGCTCTCATGGCTGCCTTCTTGGGTAGTAGTTGCAGTACACCCATTTCAAATGAGGTGATAAGCGCACCCCCTCAGGCTTCTTGGTGGAGCACCGTGCCTGTCTCCGGCAATCCAAAGATCGTCATCAGTCTCAGTGAGCAGCGCGTGGCTCTTTTCAAAGGTGACCAACTCGTCGGTATCTCACCCATCTCTTCGGGGCGTGAGGAGCACGGCACTCATGTGGGAAATTTCAGCATCAGTGAGAAAGATGAAAACCACCGATCAAGTCTCTATGGCGCGTATGTCGATGCCAGCGGCAATGTCGTGGTCGAAGATGTCGATGTGCGCAAAACCCCAAAACCGCCGGGCACGCGCTTTCTCGGTGCGGACATGCATTGGTTCATGCGGGTGAATGGAGCCATCGGCATGCATCGCGGTTACTTGCCGGGTTATCCTGCCTCGCATGGTTGCATCCGCCTGCCTGGGGCCATGGCCTCCCTTTTCTATCACGCCACGCCCTATGGTACTCCGGTTGAGATTCGACGAAATGCCTCACTCATCGCCCTCCAACCCCGCAACGCTCCATCGCTTGCGGTCACGGAGAAAGTTTCGATCACACAAGCTCCAGCTTCCAAAGCCGCTCAACCAAAGCCTGCCAAGTCAATGCGGCCTGGTACTACGCTGTATTGGGATGGCATCCAATGACGCTCACGCTTTGAGCCACGCGCGCCAGTGGGGTAGCAGCCACAGCACGATGAGCAGAATCCAAAGCGTGCCGACACAGCAGGCGAGGCCGAGGCTGGAGATGCCTCGATTGCCCGCGAAGAATAAGCTGGAGAAACCGATCACCGTGGTCATGCCGGAGAAGAAAACCGCGTGGCCTGTCGTGGCCCGCACCTGACGGATGTCATTGCCCGACTTCTTTAGTGCTAGCAGCATATGGATGCCGTAGTCGATGCCAGTGCCGAGCAGCAGCGGGATGGCCGCGAGGCTGGCGAGATTCCATCCGAGCCCTAGCACACTCATTGTCGCCGCCAGGGAGCCGAGTCCGCCACCGAGCAGCAGCACGGAGAGCAGCAGATCCTTGGCGTTACGGAACGTGATGAGAAGCGTCAGCGCTAGCACACCGAGAATGGGAATGAGTTGCTTGTCCAAATCACGCCGAACCAACGATGACAACGCACCGCCCAGCGTCTCCCAGCCCGCCACCCACGTACCGGTGTCAGGCGTGAGCAGAGCTTGCAGTTCAGTGAGCTTCACTTTGTCGGGCTGTCCAGGCGTGCCAGGCACGCTGACAGAGGCAAGCACCACGCCTTCTCCCTCGGCCATGTCGGCGTTCTTGGCGAGTTCTCCCGTGGCAAGCAGGCGGTTCAGGATGGGAGCCGCATCAGCACTGATTTCGTTCTGCGGCCAGGGTTTGCTGAGAGCAGTCTTCCACACACCCGTCACACCGCGCAGCAGAGCTGTGGCAGATTCGGTGAAGCCTGCGGCATCGGCCTCCTTCTCCAGTCGTGGCTGCTCACGCATGAGCCACTCGATGGTTTCGCGATTCGCGAGCTGGGCTTTCGGATCAGCGACGAGCATGGTGGGTAGGGCATGGCGCACGAGCGTGCCGGATTTCACGGCAGCATCCAGCTTCTTGCTCAGCGCTTCTGCTCGGGCGCGGAGTTTGCCAGCCGGGCCGGTGATCAGAATGGGCACGCTGGCTTCCTTTTCTCGCCCAAGCCTTTCTTGCACCCACTGGAAGGTGTCCATGGACTCGCTGTTGGTTGGGCGTAGTGCTTCGGCACTGGCCTGAAACTGTGGAAGTCCATGCGTGGCAAAGATCGCGGCCATGCCGCCGAACAGTAGCAGCGTGCCAAGGATCGCCACGCCGTGCCGCGCAGGCTGTGGGACGACATGGATCTCGGAATCTGGCGGCTGCTTCCGCGCCGCCAGTTTCGGAGCAAAGGTGAGCATGACACCGAGTCCCACAAGCACGCCCAACGCTACCAACAACCCAAGTTCGGCGAGTCCAGGCAGTCCGCTGAAGAGCAGCGAAAGAAACACGGTGGAAGTCGTGCAGGCTCCGGCGATGATGCCCGGCGCCGCCAGTTTTCGCAAAGCACTCGCGTCATGCTGCGGATGCTGCCGCGCCTCTTGAATGATCAGCACTGCATAGTCCACGATGATGCCGAGCACGATGGCCGCAAAGCCGAGCGACATGATGGACAGCTTGCCCACCAGGAGTCCGCCAAATCCGAGCGTGAGCACCATGCTGAGCATTAGCAGCCCCTGAATCCACAGCAGCGGTTTCAGTCTGCGGAACATGATCCAGAACAGCACAGCGATGAGCACCTCCGTGAGCCCGATGGTGCTCGACATGTCTTTCTCGATGCCTGCTCCAATTTCGGCCTGAAACGCCGGCTCGCCCGTATAGCGCACCGTAGCCGCGCCCGCCAGGGTGTGGTCCGTAGCCGCGTTCGCCAGAACGTGGTCTTTGGAGGTCGTTTGCTCTCCCGCCACCTTCTGGTGAAGGCAGCTACTGATCTCCGCCTTGATCTCTTTGAGCCACGCAGCAGCGACCTTGTAATTGCCCACGCTCGTGGCCGGTGTCACGAGTAGCACACGAAACGCTCCATCCTCCGACACGAGTCCAAACAGCGAGCCTTCCAGCGCACTCGCCGCCGATGTATCCAGACACTCCAGCAGGCCCAACGGATCATACGAGGCACGCTGCACGCGCTCCGCATCCAGTGAGGTCGCCACGCTTTGCAGAGACTTCTGCAACTGCGCCGCCGCGCCTGCTCCTACCAGCTTGGCACGCACCGCTTTCAGCTTCTCAGGGCTGGCATTCTGCACCGACCATGCAAGCAGCGCCGCACCTGATTGCGCCTGCTGCTCCATCGGCTGCGCCCAGCGCACTTCCTTCACCAAGTCCGTGCGCTTTTGCAGCCGCTCCGCCAGCGTCGTCATGGCCGTCTCAGCACTGAGATCATCCTCCGCTTCGAGCGCGATCACCAGATCACTGCCACCGGCAAAACCATCGCGCAGCAGTTTCAGCGCGCGCACTTCAGGGATCTGACCGGGCAGTGTTGCCAAAATATCCGTCTCCAGCCGGAGGCGCATCCAGCCAATGACGGCCAGGGGCAAAACGATGAGAGCGACAAGCCAGGATTTTTTCATGAAGGCCTGATTCGTGGCGGGGAATCATCCGTGAAGCAAGGCGCTTCATGGTGGGCCATCAACTCAAGACTCATCCGCAGTGCCGGATTGGAAACCGTTAGCGTGTAACCATTCTCCGTGTGGGTGTGGACGGTGATTACATCCAGTGTCTTGGCTCCGGCCTCCACGGTGATTTCGCTGTCAAAGATGGCGGAGCCTTTGGAGTTCATGGGTGTCGAAGTCCACGCGTCATACTCCATCTGCATCGAGTAATCGGGATGACGGTCGGGCGAGATCCAGAGGTCGTTCTTTTGCGGGGCACTTCCATCGGGGAAGGTGGCGATGACGTGGAGCTTGCGGGTGGCTTTGTCCCACTGCGTCACGATCTTCGGCGTGGCGACCATGCGTCGGGCTTTGAAGAAGTGATACATGGCGTAGGCATAGAGGTTCTCATCCACTTCGGGCAGGGAACCGACTTGCTAGGTGAAGCCAGTCTCCTTTGAGCCGCCAGGCTGACCGCCGGGGACGACGTAGATCGGGAAATCTGGGGCGCTTACCAAGTTCGATCAAGTCGGGGCCGACGTTGTCGTTGGAGCCTTGGTTGTAGAAGATTTCCAGGCCGCGCTGCTTCAGTGCCGGCCAGTGGTTGATGGTGCGGACACGGTCCATGCACCGGCACACATCGCTTTCATCTCGGCCTGGCTCCAGCCTGCGGCTTTGCCGGCCGCGAGGTCGATGCGCACATGGGCGCGGATCTTCTCACGCGCGAGCAATGGCTCGACAGCAGTGACAGGTGCGCCGAGGAATTTTCCAGCGCGCAGGTCGGTGATGAATTGCTAAGGAAACGCTGATTAAAGCAAAGATCGTCAAAGCCCGTTTTTTCCAGAGCGTTCACGCGGTTTTTTCCACCGTATCGAAGGGACGAACTGCATGATGCCTCGCTTTAACCTCTCATTGAAGGCTCTTGCGGGATACTGCGCGGTGGTTTTTGAAGTTTTTCGAGTGAGTTGGCGAGTCTGCGGGGTATCATGCCACGCTCAGCAGGCGCTTCTTGGCGATGACCAGATTCGCCAGCGCAAAAAGCACCTCAAGCTGCGCTGTGTTCTTCTTGATCCCGCGATAGCGCACCTTGCGATGTTTGAAGAGGTTTTTCACGATATGGAACGGATGCTCCACAGGCCCGCGCGTCCTGGCTTTGAGCTTCTCGAACCCCAGCGTCAGATCCTTCACCCAGCTCTCCGGCAGCGCTTTGATTTTGCCGCGCCGGGCCGCCACCCGCCATTCCACGCCGCTGTGGCCATGAATGATCTCCGTCCGCTTTTCCAAGCCGACGTAGCCCTGCGTCGGCATGCACCACTTTTCCTCCCCATGCAACAGCTCGTGCGTCTGGCTGATGTCCGACACGTTGGCCGCTGTGCGCGTGACGCTGTGCACCAGCCCTGAGGCGGCGTCGGCTCCGATGTGCGCCTTCATGCCGAAGTGCCATTGGTTGCCCTTCCGGGTCTGGTGCATCTCGGGATCGCGTTCACCGCTCTTGTTCTTCGTCGAACTGGGCGCGGCGATGATGGTGGCGTCCACCAGCGTGCCCTCGCGCATGAGCAGCCCACGCTCGGTGAGGTGCGCGTTGATCTCCTCAAAGATGCGCTTGGTGAGTTCGTGCGCCTCGAGCAGATGGCGAAAGTTTAACAGCGTGGTGGCATCCGGCACGCCGCTGTGGCCCAGGTCGATGCCTGCAAAGCCGCGCATGGACTGGCTGTCGTAGATGGTGTCCTCCAGCGCCTCATCGGCCAAGCCATACCACTGCTGCAGGAAGTAAACACGCAGCATCTTCTCGATGCCGATGGGTGGCCGTCCGCGTTTGCCCTTCGGATAATGCGGGAGGATCAACTCCACCAGCCGAGCCCAGGGCACCACCCGGTTCATCTCGGCGAGGAACTTGTCACGCCGGGTGGTCTTTTTCTTCCGCGCATACTCCTCATTGGCAAAACTCAGTTGGTGTTCCATCCAAATCACACGCTCTGCCCAAGCCTCGTTGCTAGACTTTTTTGCCCCATTGATTAAATCAGCGTCTCCCTAATTCAATCGCGGGTGACCAGGACCTGCTGGGGCTGTAACACATCATCGTGATCAAAGCCATATGGCTGACCGCTAGTGAATATTGCAAATAAAGCTTATAAATTCTAAGCAAAGATCTTGATATCTATGTGGACAAACTATACATATATGGAAAGCTGTAAAATTGAATTCCAATATTTGGTATAGAAAGAGCTGCATAAAGCAGTAGCAGATAGGCCATGAAGATTATTATTGAGGCAGATTGATGTCAGACTGAATCTAGGCAATGCACAACTTAGGAGATCCAAGCCGTGATGGAGTGTGCGCCCAGCAAATGCAGCTAAATCCGCTGGCTGCCATGAGTTCTCATTTGCTCGCCATGAGTCGACGGGAAGTCTACAAGGTGTTTTGCTGTGGCGATCGTGTCGTGCGCTCTGGATTCTCAAATACAACGAGGGAGTCCTCGACACTCTGTCGAGCAAGCTCACAGGTGAACATGGCGCAAAGTAAGCCTGCATCGGAACTAACGTATCTTAGTGTCAGTGCTCAAAGAGCTGCCTTAGACGGCCGAGGAGTACTGGAGAACGGTGCTAATGATATAGCCGGATTAAGTATAAAATGCGAGTCGAAGTAAACTATGCCGCAATCATCCGGTGCCTGCCCGAACGCGACGTCCAAAAAACGGCAAGCATTAAGCCTGATTTTTGACGGCCTTACTAGCGCAGTGTATAATCTGTGCTCGATAAACTCTTGCAAAGGGTGCCGCCCAAGACCAAGTTAGAGAACGAAACGCCTCGTGTAGAAGGTTAAAAACCTTGTACTGTCGTCAATTGACTAAGTCTCTTTGCGGACTAAATCGACTACACAGTCAAAAACATTTCCATCTGCTCACTCCGACAATGAAATTTGCATGCCTTTACTATATTGCACACAACAACGTTGGGAAGTCCATGTGACAAACAATCCGAGAAAAAGTTGAAAATTAGTCATAAAATGTGCTTGCGCGAATAATATGAACAAGTAGTTTCGGTGTATATTTACCAATGCGGGAAACAATTCAAAATCTGATTCTGCTTCACCCACAAAACTTCATTTTGGAAGTATATGTGGCAATGGGATTGGCATATCTTGTGCTAGCAATTCTTTGCGTGGCAGACATACAAACATCAAAAGAATCAGTGGCCTCAAGATTGACTTGGTCGATCGCGGTCGTGGCAATTCCATTACTGGGCATGTATGCATACGCAACAGTGTCGATGTTTAATGCCGATTTAACTTTAGTGAAAAGATTTGGTTTTGGTGTTCCAAAGGCAAATAAGCGCTAAATAAAATTTCAATACGATAACAGTCTCAATGCTTTACTCGACGCATCAATAACACGCATGAAACACAAATACACAATCTCGGTCACTCAAAAGCAAAAGCTTGCCATACGTTTTGCTAATCTTCTAATTGGTTTGGTTACATTAATCAGTGTTCAGGGTGGGTATTGTGCGGAGGAGGGTTCGGTTGCGCAAAGTGGGAGTTACTCATTTATTGCTGATGATGAAGTTAATGGTGGTGGTTATTTCCCAACTGGGCAGGAATCAAGGATACTTGCAAGCAATTCGGGTCGCTCAGCAGATTATACAAGATCGATGGGTGATCGCAGGGCGTGGACATATTCAGGTCTTTGGGCTGTGCGCCCTGAAGTGGATAATTTCTATCAACGCAATTCAGGTTTTTATGATCCAGCTGAACGTGTTCTTGGCCCTTTTATTCCGGACGAAAATTTATTGGTTGCTGGGGATTCGGGCCGAGTTTTCTCTTTAACCGGCAATTACGGTTTAAGTTTTCTTACTCGTGATGTTTCACCAGAGCGCTCAATGATCAAGGCGGGTCCGTTGACAGTTGATTTTCTCGGAGTGAATGCGTCTGCTTTGTATACTAGCTTCAGTGGAGATTTCTCAATTGCAGACCCAGATTCAAGTGGATCCAGTGGCTGGATAGGTATGGTGGGCTTGCCAATCCGTGCATCATTAAGGCTTACTGATACCATTTATTTTCAATTAAGCGGTATGGTTTATTGGCTGCCTTTGGAAAATAAGTTTGGAATTGGTTCAGGTCTTGGCTCTAACTGGAACTTGGGGCTTAATTCGCAATTTAATTACGAATTTGAATGGAAGCAGACGAAATTTCGTCTTTATGATTACCTAACTTCTGCAGGCAACTTTATGGACATAATTGAACCCTGGAGAGTAGATGAGATTGATGCGGTTGGACGTTATCGTTTTGGTTCTGCACACATTGATCAGGGCACGGCTGGGCGCGGTTCATATTGGAATCCTCAATTCGGGGGCATTAACAACACAATAGGCTTTGAGGCGCAACGTGAAGCGTTTAATGATTGGTGGGCGTATGGCTTGCTCAGCCACCAAGACTTCTGGGGCCAGAGTAGTTTCAATCTTGATGATCATGCTCATTTGGAAAGTTTAAACTTAGAGCTTAGATATGTTGGTGATGATTATTGGTTTGCTCCTGTGATTGGGTACCAGTTAAACTCAAGTGATTATTTTGACACACTGACACACCAAATTAACGCACGATTCAGCGGTAGATTTACGGAATATGCTAGTATCTGGGGATCGGTGGGCTACTTGACGCAAACAGGTAATGAGGCCATCGACATGGATACATTTTTGTGGGAACTTGGAATCAGTCATAACCTGACAGAGTACACGCAGCATTCCTTATCTGGGGGCAGGGCTCACACATACTCTGCTAGTCTGGATGAAATAGTTGCTGACTACTTAAGGTATACAATATCTCATGCTTTTGGCCCTCGTTTAAAGGCTTCGCTTCATGGCCAGTACTCCAATGGTCAAACATTTGGCAAGTCTTCAGTGGAATCGGAAACATATCAGGCTGGCGTTCACTTGAATTATGCATTAGATCCAGAAACAAACTTGGTGATTGGGAGCACTTATTCGTTAAGTCATTTTCCAAGCAATGCGGCAGACTTAGAGACTTGGTTGCACTTTGCCAGTTTGCAACGCCCGATAGTAGGTCGCCTAAACTCTAGCGCAACTTACCAGTATCTGGAACAATCTGCTGGACCTGGTGGAAATTTCTCGGAGCACATGTTGCTCTTGTCACTCAATCTCGCCTTCTAATTAAACGACAAACCGGAATCATTTAGTAATATGACAACCAAAATCAATAATATGAAAACAAAACAAAAATCACTTATCCAGTTCATTTCGGCTGCAATTTTGGCCTCAACGATTGCTGCAACTGCGCAAAGTGGACAAGATAAAAATGTAGCGACTGACCGTAATGGTAGAGTTCGCGGAATTGAAACGAATAATGATTTGCCAGGAGACTTTCATCCATACTATGGACAAAAGCTTAATCGTTACCGTGATTTAGATCGGCGCATTGCAAAGCTAGACATGGATGCTGATATCAATATGGATGGAGTGATCCGTCAAAACGATCCGCGCGATCAAGGCGCATTTGAGCAGACGCCTCCAGGATTAATAATCGGCAAGCAGGAGATGAGTAAAGTCTTTATCGATATTATGCCATATCGAGTTGATTTCCAAGGATTTGCTGTGGTGTCCCTTGAAGTTGCTGGTTTAAACCGTGCGACGCAATCAGGTAATTTTGGTTCTTTCGAAGAAGAGCAGGCTGCTGTGGGAAGAATCAAGGTTTGGAGAGATATCGATCGTAAGCAATTACTGTTGGACTCTGGAGATCCATCCAGGCGTTCGGTTGAGTTTGTCGTTCCAGCTATGCGTTATCCGGCTAACCTCCCTACCGTCATACCACGCACAGTGTATATTGA
>JBEBGU010000810.1:0-2515 GCA_040081325.1 Prosthecobacter sp. | reverse complement strand
GCGGTGTGCGGTCTCCACGGGTGTGACGGTGGGTTTGCGACTCTTCACACAATCGAGGAAATTGCGGTGGTGTCCGGCTGTTTCGTAGAGACGTGTTTTGATCATGTCATCACCGAGTTTCGGAGCTGCGGAGCTTTCGATAACTTTGGCATCGGGCTTGTCGCTTTCGCGTTTTTTGACGATCTTTTTGAGGCTGTCTTTGGAGGCATCATAGCTGCCGCGATTGACATGAACCCAGCCGTCTGTGCCGATCCATTTGGTGCCCATCTTAATGTCATCATGGCCGCCTGCGATGGTCATGGTGATGTCGCCCGCGTACTTGGCTTCGGCACGGTACTTGGTGGCGGTATTCCAGATGTCGGTGCGCGGCGGCATGTCCACTTGGATGGGGTTGACCTCGCTCGGGCCGCTGCTGTCCATGTCCATACCCCAGTGGGCGATGTCGCAATGATGACCGATCCAGTCGAGGAGCTGGCCGCCACCGATGTTGTAATCCCAGCGCCAGTTTTTGTGAATGCGGCACTCGATGTAGTCCTGCACGCTGGCTGGCCCGAGCCACATTTCATAATCAAGGTCTGCGGGCGGTGGGGTGACACTGCGCTTGTCGCCTGTCTTGGCAAAATCGTTGTGACCTGAGGGCAGTCCGACCTCGACATGAGTAAGCTTGCCGATGAGTCCATTACGGACGATTTCAGCACCGATGCGGAAGTTGTTTTCACTGCGCTGCCATGAGCCTGTCTGCCAGATGCGCTGATACTTCTGTACGGCGCGGACGATGGCCCGCTGCTCTGCGATGGTGCGTGCAAGTGGCTTTTCACCGTAGATGTCCTTGCCGTTCTTGGCGGCCTCGATCGAGACGAGCGCGTGCCAGTTGTCAGGGATGGCGATCATGACGGTGTCGAGGTCTTGGCGCGCCATGACTTCGCGGTAATCGTGATAGCCTTTGCAGTCGGTGTTCTTGTAGGAGCCGTTGATGGTGTTGAGTGCCTTCTGCAAATTGCCTTTGTCGATGTCACAGGCGGCGACGATTTGGCAGTCTGTCTCGTTGAGGAATTTACCAGTGTTACCCGGACCCATCATGCCCCAGCCCAAAACGGCCATGGTGATTTTATTCGATGGTGCGTTTTGTCCGAAAACACTCGACGGAACAATGGTCGGGAAGCCGATGGCGGAAGCGGATTGGGCGATGAACTTACGGCGGCTCGTGTAGGGAATGCGTTTCATGAAGGCAGCTTTTTAGCGTGTCAGCCCCCGAGATGTCGAGAGGAAAGATGCGTCATCGACGCGCAATCACAAAGCTAGCAGCATCTGAGCCACGGGTCCAAAGCTGCGCCGGTGCTCAGGGCAGGGCCCGAGCCTTCTCAATGCAGTCTGATGCGCTGGTGTCGGGTAGCCTTTATGAATCTCAAAGCCGTAGCCGGGATACATCTCCCCCATCGCGACCATGAGCCGGTCACGCCGTACTTTGGCGATGATGCTGGCGGCGGCGATGCTGTAACTCAGGCTGTCACCTTTAATGAGGGCGATCTGATGAAGAGGGAAGTCGCGCACTGGTCGGCCATCGATAAGCACGGCGTCAGGCCTCGGGTTTAAGGCCAGCGCGCAGCGTCTCATGCCGACCCAGGTGGCTTGCAGAATGTTGATCCGGTCGATCTCCTCGGCGCTGATCATCTCGGTGTGCCAGCGAATCCGAGGGTCAGTCGTTAGTTCGTCGTAGAGAAGGTCGCGCTTTTTTTCGGTCAGTTTCTTTGAGTCATTGAGCACCGAGTGCTCGAAATCCTCTGGCAACACGACTGCCGCTACCGAGACAGGCCCAGCTAATGGGCCACGCCCTGCTTCGTCGATTCCTGCGATGCATGGGTATCCGGCTTCACGCAGCAAAGTCTCATGGGCGAGTGATGGCATGAGGTTGTTTATCTCCTTGGCCGACCACTGCAAGCACTACCCTCTAGCTAACTTTTGATCGGTCCACCTCTGAGGTTGAGGATGTGACTGCCTTGCAATGGAGCTGCCTTTTCGCGCCTACACTTATCCTGGAGTCGTTTTCCCCTAATTTTAGGCCGTCGTGAAATTAATCAAAAGCTGACTTGTCGAAAGGCCGGTTGTGAGTGACTTTAAACTCCTGTTAGGAATCTTTACCCCGTCGTCATGAATCCAGATGTCATTCAGTTCCAGTGTAGCGCGTGCCAGCACGTGCTCACCGTGCCATCTCATTTGGCTGGGGTGAGTGGACCGTGTCCGATGTGTTCGACAGTCGTGACTTCACCCATGGCGGTTTCGGTGTCGCCACCAGCGCAGACGTATGCTCCCCCACAGGCACAGATGGCATACGCGATGCCTCCATCCGCTGTTAGTCAGCCTATGATGGCGGCTCAAAGCGGACCGGTGATGCCGCTGCCGAACATGATTTCTCAGCATGTCAGTCCAATGGGAGGAGCGCCTACTGGCGGTGCTTTTCCTGCCCAGCCACAAGCACCCGCGTGGCAGGTTCCTGGACTCGGGCAGACCCTTTTAG
>JBEBGU010000809.1:0-2517 GCA_040081325.1 Prosthecobacter sp. | reverse complement strand
TGGGAAGGTTTTCGCCGCTCGCTCCCTCAGCAAGAACGGTCCAGCGTCTTACGGCTATGCATCCTTCAGCTTTCAGGAGGTCAAGTTCGTTGACGTTGGTGTTTTCCTTCACGGCGACAAACGCGCTCTCAATCGGACGATGGTTATCAAGGACAAGGACGGCAAGTGGTATGTCCACCCTATGCCTGATGTTTCGCCACTGCTCAGTGCGGGCCTCAACGACGAGGCTGCTTCAGAGCAGGATTTCTCAGACGCCTACGAGATACAAAAGTGATACCGCCTGAGGAAGATGGAATCATGCAACGGTTCACATGGCATCTGTCGTGTTATCGGGGAGGTTCGTCCGCCATCGCCTGATCTTTGACGGGGACTCCCCACATTTTCATGAAAATCGCACATCTTGCACTAGCAGTCGGACTACTGATGTTCGTATCGTGTAGCTCGGTTTTTAACGGGACCAGCCGTCCATCGAGTTTATCCCCCGAGGCAGGCAAGAGACAGGCCCAGCGGGATTTTGCAGCAGGCAAGCCGAAGGTTTATGAAGCCGGTGGTTACGCCGTATTTGTACCCGGCATCACAGACGATCAGAAAGCACTTGTCGCGAAACTGCCCAGAGATGTAAGCCTAGCTGGCTGCACCAATCCAAAGGTTCAATACTCAATGGGCTTCGCAACGGCCTACAATCAGCAGATTGTTTCGCTTCTCCTCCTAAGCCCACATGGGCAGTAATCAGACATCACTTGATACCCTGAGTGCTTGCCCCGCTGCAACAAGCGATGAACTGGCCATTGAGTATGATGAGACCTGAGTTGCTGCGAGACGGCACTCTCGAAGTGATGTAGATCAAACCCGCCTGCGGCCCTGTCCGGCGTGGTCTGCACACTCCCAAGCCATGCAGCACCTTTATGGGCCGACCATGACCGTCGCCACGGCGGTCCAGTCGCCGGTGGGGAGACCGTTTTCGAAGTAGCGGAGGCGGTAGTCGCGGAGTTCGGGCTGGCCGGGGATGAGCAGGGGGCGCTTGTCTTCAAAGACACTGGCCATGTGGATGCGGGTCTGCTCCCAGTCGCCACCCGCGCGGCGGCTTTCGATATAGACTCCAGTGCGGCCATGCTTGGAAAAGCGGATGATGACGTACTGGTGATCGGGGCCGGGTTTGACCCATATCTTGAAGGTGGGTGCCGGATACTCCGCGCTGTCTGGCAGAGTGAGCACGGCGAACTGACTGCCTTGTGTCTGGAGGAAGTCACGGTTGATTTTGAGTCGGAGCACGAGCTTGAAGATCCGCTTCAGCGCCCCCGCTGGTCGCGGCACCACGCCGGGGGGCAGAGAAGCTGCGCCAAGCTCTGGCAGCACGAGTGGCTCCGCGCCGATCCCTGTCTGCGCCAGCTCGATGAAGGCGGGTCCCGAGCGCATAAGCGCGCAGCGCTGTTCGCCATGAGCCGACGACGTGGGCCAGCCAGAGCGCATCTACGATGCCTGAGGCGATCTCCTCCGGCGTGAGGCCATAGAACAAATCCAACGAATGATTGATCAATACGGCGGCTTTGTAGCCATCCAACGAAACTACAGCTCCTCGATCTTCACGTTGCGATACTCGCACTTCATCTCCACGCCGGGGTGGATTTGTAGGCCGATCGGACCCGTGCCGGAGAATTTCGCGTCGGTGTATTCCGACGCTTTGTGACCATTGATCCAGCAGGTGAAAGTGTCGCCCTTCGCCTGAATGCGGAAGTGGTTCCATTCGCCTTCGGGTTCCATCAGCTTCTTCGCTTCCTTTGCCTGACCGGCCTCTGGATAGGCGGGCTTTCCGCCGGTATACCAAGAGCCGGACATATCCACTCGCAAGCTGCCGGAAGTGCCAAGTTGGAGCTGGATCTTAGGCTTGCGCATTTCGATCCCGGTATCGACACCGCGGTCGGTCACGCCCTTCCAGCGCACATCAAACTCGATGATGAAATCGCCATACTCTTTCTCGGTCCAGAGGTTGTTGCCTTTCTTTGCAGCGTCGTTTTCGCCGATGAGTACACCGTCCTTGACGCGCCAAAAAGCTTTGGATTCCTCAGCTTTGAAGTTGGTGAGGTCCTTGCCATTAAACAGCGGAGCAAGCTTCGGCTCGTCGGCCAGGCTGGCAACAATGGCGGTGAAAGAGAAGGCGAGAGTGAGGGCGAAGGAGCGGGGTTTCATGGCCACTAGATGGAATGGTTGTTTTTTTAGGCGGGAAGGGGGGGTACGATATTTACGATCTATGAATACACAAACTCAATCCCGTCCAACTGAAACCTGTCAATCGATCAAGCTAAGCTTCAACGTCCCGTCTCTTGGACATCGCGTCTTCACGCAGAGCCATTGCCTGTGGATGTATTGTGCCCGCCATTTCATGGTTTCACTTGTCCGGCTCGAGCCAAACTATCATTTCGACAAGCTGATCCTGCATCCAAAGGTGAAGACGGACATCCCTGCCGGTCTGCGGTCGCTGAAGATCCATGCTGACCTACGCCGCGTTTGGAATCTGGG
>JBEBGU010000095.1:0-9555 GCA_040081325.1 Prosthecobacter sp. | reverse complement strand
GTCTTTGTCCGTGTCATCATCGAGATCATGATCGCCGCTCCCGGCCATCTGAATAGCCTCCTGCCGCCACTTATAGCGATGATGTTTTGGTTCGGCCTCGTGGCAGCTATCATGCATCGTATTTCGGAGAAGCAAGGCCAGCATCGGTCTCAAGAACAGCCGCCATCTGAACTCAAAAGTGCTGTCATCTTTGGTCTTCTCTACGCCGTCGTCCTGCTCCTCGTCGCAGCGGCACGCGAGCACTTCGGAGACTCGGGCCTCTATATCGTCGCTGCCATATCAGGGCTCACAGACATGGATGCGATCACGATTTCAACCGCCCAACTCGTCAGCACGGCGAACCTGGATACAGGCACAGCCTGGCGCATGATCCTACTAGCGGGCCTCGCCAATGGAGTATTCAAAATCGGACTTGTCCTCACACTCGGCGCACGCGCGTTCATCAAGCCCACGCTCATTGGCTTAATCTCCGCGCTGGCTGGTGGCGCGCTGATTTTGGCACTGTGGCCGTGATCAAATTTAGCCCCGCTTTTTACGCGGTTGATCGGACCTCTCAAGCGGGCGCTGAGACTGTCGTGATCCCATCACTCGATGCGTGGTCTTGCGTATCTCACCGCGGCCCGGACTTCCATGAGTGCCGCGCGCGCCGGGTTCTTCTTTGGTATGGATGGCTTCAGTCACTGGGTGTGTGGACAGCGGTAGGATTTCCGTGACTCCGGAAGAAATGTCGGCTTTTTTCTTGGCCCTTGGGGTCGTGCTAGTTTTCGTTTTCATACGGACCAGCGTGGCCCTGAAATTAGATCGCGCCTTCTCATGTGTTGTTATTCATCGTGCTTTCATTGTGTCTCCGCACTGCTCAAGAAAAGCACGATGATTCGCAACGACATCGCTCGGGACTAAATGCATGGTAACTGCGGACACCCCGTCTATAATCCCGCCATGCCTGCCCAGTTCAAAGACTACTACGCCACACTCGGCGTTGCCCGTGATGCTAGCGCGGATGACATCAAAAAAGCCTTCCGCAAACTGGCTCGGCTATACCATCCTGACACCGCCAAAGACAAGAAAACGGCTGAGGAAAAGTTCAAAGAGATCAACGAAGCCAACGAAGTGCTCGGTGATCCCGAGAAGCGCAAAAAGTATGACGCTCTTGGTGCGAACTGGCAGGAACCCGAGGCTGCTGCTTCACATGAACAAGACGTTCATTTTGGCGGCACCGGCTTCAGTGATTTCTTCGAGCAGTACTTCAGCGGTGGCAGTCGTTACGGCTTCCCGCAAGGCTTTGATGAAGGCGCTCCTTCTGCTTCCGCGCGCCAAGTCCGCGCGCGAAAAGGTCACGACATTGAGGGCGACATCCTCGTCACACTCGAAGAAGCCATGCATGGCACACAGCGACCGCTTTCACTGCAAACGGCGAATCGTCAGACCGGTGCAGTGCAAACTCACACGTTCGAGGTGCGCATTCCGCCAGGGGCCACCGATGGCCGCCGCATCCGTGTGCCAGGCCAGGGCGAACCCGGTATCAATGGCGGCGAAGCGGGCGATCTCTACCTGCGCGTGCGCCACGCTTCGCACCCTGACTTCACGACTCGTGAGGCGGATGTGTATCACGAGATCGACATTGCCCCCTGGGAGGCGGTGCTCGGTGCGGAGGTCGTGGTGCCTACGCTGGATGGCTCTATCAAGGTGCGCGTCCCAGCAGGTGCAGAGAACAACCAAAAGCTCCGTGTGAGAGGCCGTGGTCTGCCGAAAGGTAAGACCGGAGAGCGAGGAGATTTTTTTGTGACTCTTCACGTCGTACTTCCAACCATCGTCAGTGATTCCGAACGCGCGTTGTGGGAGCAACTACGCAGCGTCTCCACCTTCAACCCACGCGCCTGACATGAACGACGCCACACCTCAAAACTACACGCTGGAAATTCTCACTGAGATCACCGGCGTCTCTTCTCAAACAATTGTGCAGTATCAGGAGCACGGCCTCATTCGCCCGCCGCTCGACGATGAGGCTGTACGCGCCCTGCGCCGCATCGAGCATCTGCGCGAGACTTGCGAGATGAACTTTGCCGGATTGAAACTGCTCACAAGTCTGCTGGAGGAAGTCGAGCAACTGCGTGAAGAGAAGCGCGTGCTTCAGAGATAGCGGCAGCTCGCCTTCGGATCACTAACTCCATGGCTAGAGGTGGCGCGGAAAGGCCAGAGAGTCGCTGCCTCTCTTCCGCCGTCAGTTGGGTGTAGAGCATGAGATCGAAGGATCTCCACCGTCTCTCTCAGCGTAGGGGAGGCAGACTTCACTTCTGCTCCGGCGCATCATTGTCACGCGGAACGACGAGGACCGGACAATGGGCGCGCTTCAAGACGTCATCTGCGACGGTGCCGACGAGCCAGCGGTAGATCGTGCTGTGGTGATGTGATCCGAGGATGATCAGATCGGCCCCGCATTTCCGGGTCTCTTCGAGCACGGTTTCTACGCTGGCGTTTTCCAGTTGCCGGACGGTGGCACTGACTCCGAACTTGATCAGGGAATCGCGCATCTCCAGGAGTTGGGCATAATGCCTCTGGACGGTTTCAGCAGATGGGGCCTGCATGATGACTGGCGAGGCAAGTCCCACGTCATAGACCACGGGTTCCTCCCCGACGACATGGAGGATGATGACCTGGCTGTTGAAGGCGGCGGCCAGATGGTGGGCTTGCTTGAGTACTTTGAAGGTGAGATCGGAGAGATCGACAAGAGCAACGATGGTTTTCATGGGGATGAGTTTGCGGTTGGTGTAAAAGTTTACTCAGCGGCTGGTTTAACTACAAGCAGGGAACAAGGGAGCTGAGTCAGCAGAAACTCAGCGGTGGAGCCAAGCAGCACATAGAGCAGATTGGTGCGCCCTCGGTTGCCGATGATGATCAGGTCCGCTCCGGATTCCAGAGCATAAGCGGCGATGCCCTTGCCATAGTTGGCGGCCTCGTGCAGCACTTCGGCTGACTCGATGCCCTGTGAAGCCTCGCTCACAAATGCATGGAGTTCACGGTTCAAGTTTTGAAGAAACTCCTCTCGCTGCTCGGACGTGGCAACGATCGCTGGCGCACCGACTTCGCCAAAGGGGACGCCGTAGGACACGGCCATCCATGGGTCCTGCCAGACATGCAGGAAGTCCACGCCCGCACCATCCTTCAAAGCGATCCGGTGTGCTGCTGCGGCCACCTCACGCGAGGTCTCGGAGAAATCGATGCAGGCGACCACCTTCTTGAAGGCTTGTGGATGACTGGCCCGCACCAGCAGTACTCGCGATGCGCTCTGACGTGCCAGCTTGCCGGAGACGGAGCCGATCCCAGCAGGCGCATCACCCGATCCTGCAATCCCGGCGACCAGCAGGTCCGCCTCCAGTTTCAGGGCCTGCGCCAGGATCTCCTCCAGGGGCGTGCCGGTTACGATGTGGACCTGGCGGCAGGCGGGCAGGGGAATCGTTTCCAGCCAGCGGTCGAGCGCGACGCTAGCACCTTCGGCTGCCGTCCTGGCTTGGTTCTCGTAGCGAGATTCACGACTCTCCGCCCGTGCGGTGACAGCGGCTGAGTCAATGACATGCAGCACATGCAGCGCCGCGCCCTGGAGGTGGGCGATGCGCGCCGCCTGTTCGAGAGCCGCGCGGGAACCCGTGGAAAAGTCCACGGCGACAAGAATGGTGTTCAGGGTCTTCATGGGAGTGGGGCGGGTCTGTGGGTGGTGCGCAGCCAGATAAGGAGCAGTCTGCGCGGGTGATTGTCATACCTCAGCTATACGTTGATCCTGATGCCGTAAACTGGGCTGTTCACCCCATATACAAGCGTATCTTGCGCGGATATTGGCATCGTGCTTTTATCTTCTAGTCTGATGTTCCCTCATGCCTGCAACTCTCTCACTCATCTGGCACGCTACGGCGGTCGCTGCGGTTACTGAATCGTTCCAGACGGATTCACGCGCCGGACTTGCCGGCAGCGAGGCCGCCGCCCGTCTCACACAGCACGGCCCCAATGAACTGCCTGAGGCGAAGCACAAGTCGCTGTGGAAGGTCTTTGCCTCGCAGTTCGCGAGTCCGTTGATTTACATCTTGTTCGTCGCGGCGGTCATCTCGTTTGCGATGAACCATGCGAGTGATGCCGTGGTGATCCTGGTCGTGGTGTTGGTGAATGCCATCATCGGTGCGCTTCAGGAAGGCCGTGCGGAACATTCGATGACGGCGCTGCGCAAGATGTCGTCGCTCAAAGTGCGCGTGGTGCGTGATGGCGCGGAGTCCATCATCGAGGCACGCGATCTCGTGCCGGGCGACATCGTGCTGCTCGCTGCGGGTGATGCCGTGGGCGCGGATGCACGTCTGCTCGAAGCGGCGGCTCTGGAGGCCACTGAGGCAGCGCTTACGGGTGAATCGCTGCCCGTTTTGAAACATACGAACGTGCTGCCAGAGGACGCTGGTCTTGGTGATCGCAAAAACATGATCTACTCCGGCACGCATCTCACGGCGGGCCGTGGACGTGCGGTGATTGTGGCCACAGGATTGCAAACGGAGGTCGGCAAGATCGCCAAGCTCACCTCGACAGCCACGGACCCGAAGACGCCTCTGGAGCTGCGGCTGCATCAGTTCGGGCAATGGCTGGTGGTAGCGTCCATCGTGTTGTTTGGCGTGATCATCGCGTTTGGAATGCTGCGCGGCCTGCCGTTTGTGGAGATCTTCATGGTGGCGATCAGCCAGATGGTTTCGATGGTGCCGGAGGGGCTGCCAGTGGCGATGACCATCGCACTCGCCGTCGGCATGCAGCGCATGGCACGGCGCGGCGCCATCGTGCGCCGACTCGCGGCGGTGGAGACACTGGGATCGACGAGCATCATTTGCAGCGACAAAACCGGCACGCTCACGAAGAACGAGATGACCGTCACCACGCTCATCCTTCCCGATGCACGTTGCATCGAAGTCACAGGCGCGGGTTATTCGCCGGAGGGCAGGCTCAGTGTTGCTGGCAAAGAACTCAATGCTCCCGATGACGCGGCGTTGAAGTCGCTGCTGGAAGCTGTGGTGCTCTGCAACGACGCCAAACTTGTACCTCCCGATGCGGCTGACACGCGCTGGCGTGCCTTGGGAGATCCCACCGAGTCCGCGCTGCTTACCGTCGCACTCAAAGGCTGTGTGGAGCCGGAGACGCTGCGCCATCATTCGCCGCGGCGTGCGGAGATCCCCTTCGATGCGGCCACCAAAATGATGGCGACGCAGAACGGCCACGGCGCGCGCGGACGCATCGTCTTCAAAGGCGCGCCTGAGATGCTGCTCGATCTCTGTGATCCCACGACGCTTGATCTGGCAAAGACACATCAGATCGCCACCGATCTCGCCGCGCAGGCTCTGCGCGTGCTGGCGGTCGCGGAGCTGAATAATGCCGTGCTCGATGAAGCCGCCGGCTTTGAGCCGTTTCGCGGTCGGTTGCGTTTCCTCGGACTGCTTGGGCAGATGGACCCGCCGCGTGATGAAGTGAAGGCAGCGGTCGAGGAGTGCCTCGTCGCTGGCATCCGCCCCGTCATGGTCACCGGCGATCACAAGGCCACCGGACTTGCCATCGCAACCGCGTTGGGCATCGCGCGGCCCGGAGACATCGCCGTGGATGGCGGCGAACTCGAAGCAATGCCCGAACAAGATTTGCGTGCGAATCTGGACCGCATCTCCGTCTTCGCCCGCGTGCATCCGGCGCAGAAGCTGCGCATTGTTGAGGCCTTCCAGTCACAGAAGCACGTCGTCGCCATGACCGGTGATGGCGTGAATGATGCGCCCGCGCTTGCCACGGCGGATGTCGGTGTGGCCATGGGCATCACCGGCACCGAGGTGGCGAAAGGCGCGGCCAAGATCGTCATCACCGACGACAACTTCGCCACCATCGTCAAAGCCGTCGAAGAAGGCCGGCTCGTGTATCAGAACCTCAAGAAGGTCGTGCTCTTCCTCTTCGCCACGTCCATTGATGAAGTGCTCGTGCTGCTGCTGGCACTGCTGTGCGGTTATCCGCTGCCTTTGGCCGCTGTGCAGATCCTATGGATCAATATCGTCACGGAAGGCACCGTCACCGTGAACCTCATCATGGAGGGACTGGAAGGAGATGAAATGCGCCGCAAGCCCACGCCATCTGGTGAAGCGCTCATCACGCGTCCCATGTTCCACCGCCTGCTGCTCATGGTCAGCACCTCGGTCGCCGCCATCTTCGGCTTCTTCGTCTGGCGCATGTCCACCGGCGCACCGTTTGAGTTGGTGCAGACAGAGACCTTCACGCTGGTCGCCATCAGCCAGTGGTTCAATGTCCTCAACTGCCGCAGCGCGCTTAAATCCACGCTCAGTCTGGATGTCTTTAAAAACCTCTGGCTCGTCGGCGGGCTCGTGCTTGGCAATGCGCTGCACCTTCTGGTCATCTACACCGATTCGATGAACCACATCTTCCACACCGTCCCGATCCCGCTCGCCGACTTCTTCCTGCTCGGCCTCATCGGCAGCAGCGTCCTGTGGGCAGAGGAAATCAGGAAGTGGTTCGCACGCAGAGCCATGCGCGACAGTCCAGCCCCGGTAACTGCAAGCTAGCGGATCAACTCGAAAGGAGAAACACATCAGGACTCAGCGAATGGCTGAGTGCCTATCGGTTCGCCCGCGCCGTCGTCAGAGCCTCAAGGCACGAGCTTTGTGTCCCAGATCCAGAGCGGGGTGACGGCTCCGGCTTCGATCCAGCCGCGTAGGTTTTCGGGCTGGCTGGGGATTTCGACGTAGAGCCAAGTGCCTCGTTTTTCGAGGGTGCGGATTTGACTGCCGGGAGGCAGGGGAATGACGCTGCCACTGGTGACGGTGGCGGCAGTGTAGGAACTCACGTCGGGCTGGGTGACGATGCTGATGCCTTCAACACGATCCGCGCTCTCGGGGCGCAGCGCGGCAAAGGCGGAGGCAGGCAAGAGAATGAGCACACCGGCTACAGCAACGATGACAGGCCAAGCAGCACTGCGCTGGCCGGTGAAGACACGCCAAGCGAGGGCGAGGAAGATCATCCAAAGCCCAGTCGCGGCGAGAATGAGCCATTCATTGAGCGTGAGCCAAGTGCTGGCTGCGGTGAAAGGTGAGGAATCACCGAAGGTCAGGTAACGCGAACGCTCATATAGATGGCGGAGATTTTGCCGAAGCTCCGGCGTGCGGCCATTCAGAAGCTGCGCGCGCTGATACCAGAGGGCGGCGCGACCCAGATCTTTCTGGCGATAGCGAGCATGACCGATGACTTCAAAGACTTCAGCGCTGAGCTGGGGCGGGGTCTTTTTCGTCAACGATTCAGCAAGGTATTGAGCCTTGGTGAAGTTGCCTTTTTCCAATTCACTGATGGCATCGCGATAGACTTCATCCGGTGTCGCAGCAGGTTTTGTGTCCGCAGCCTGAGAGCTAGCAAGGCAGAGCAAAGTGAGGGCGATGACGCTGACTTTAGCCAAAGCATTCCGCAGCATATCAGACAGCGTTTGCTGCATGGCTCGGCGTTCAGTGCTGCTAAGAGGAGGTGCGGGTGTGGCGGTGAAATTGGTGTGGGTGTAGCGGTCGAGGATGGCTTTGACCGATGGGTTCTTTTGCGACGCATCTGTCTGCGCGGTCTGGATGAACTGGGCGGCGCGACGCAGAAACTCATGATCGTCTGTGTTCGAGTCCTCGACGCCACTCCAAGCGGCGCGTAGCTCACCTGCCCTGCCTGCATTCCGCTCCTCACGGCGACGGCGAGTGAAAGCCAGTAAACCGGCGAGTGCGAACAGTCCAACTGGCACGGCCTGCGCGGTCCAGAAAGCTTTGCTCGTCAGCAGCACCATGCCTGTCGGGGTGATCCAGCGGGATGTGGCTGAAGGATTCACCAAGATGTCGGTGATATCTGCCTGTGGATCGACGACGGGCGGCGGCAAATCAGCCACTACGGTGGTTCCACCAGCAGCAGATTCACTCGCGGCTGTGACTGGCGCAGGCCGCATGTTTAGAGGAATGGGCTGACTGCGCAGAGTGACGTATTTTTTCTCGGCTGGGCTGAAGTAATTCAACTCAAACGGCGGCACCGTGGGATGCACAGCCTCTGGCACCATGACCTGAGAATAACCAACCTTACGCTCCAGAGTAGGCGTTTGATTTTGGTCCAACTGGCCCTCAATGTTGTAGCGCTTTGCGGGATACATTTTCCATCCACCGCTGGAGACGAGAGACGGCGTGGTGAGTGCGTCAAAATTCCCAGCACCCGTGACCGCCAGTTCGACAGAGATGGGATCACCCACCGTGAGATCGGTAGGCGTGGCGGTAGCGGTCATCTGAAATTCACCCACCGCGCCACTGAAGTTCGCGGGCTTACCCTCGGCTGGCAGTGGCAGGACTTTCAAAGTCACCTGTTGGCTTTTGACAACCAACTTGCGTGGCTCGGACGCACCACCAAAGAAGCCCTGGGGGAATCCTGGCGGGAACATCTGACGCTGCTGCTGACCTTCCATCGGCACCTCGACCAGGAGTTCAAGTGTGGCTGGTCCAACTTTCAAATCGCCGATGCGGAGTGAGGACAAGGTGCTGCGGAAAGTAAGCACGTAGTAACCAAGGCCGTCGATCACTGTGCTTGTTTGCTCATTGGTCTGAGGGAAACGCGAGATGGCGAAATCACTCTTCGCGATCTCGATGAGTCCGAGCCGACGAAGCTGTGTCTGGCGTGGCACATAGAGACTGCAGTTCACCGGCACGACCTCTCCCTGATAGATCTCTTTCTTGCCCAGTTCGATCTGGAGAATGGGGACATTTTTATCCTCGGCTGCTTGACCACCATTGGCATTTGGGAAGGCGGCTCCGCCCTGCTCGACAGTCAACTTGACCTCATTGGTGGTGACTGGTTGGCCATCTACAATGATGGTCTGAGTCGGGATCACAAACTCACCCGGCTCACTAGCGCTAATGCCCCAGGAAAGCTGAAGTGACACACTCTGCCTGCCATTCACAATGCTGAGCTGCTGAGAGGTGGACACAGCGCTCGTTTGCCCAATTTGAAGTGGAAAACGCAGGTTCGGTAAGCTCTGCACCTGACCGTCCTGCACGGTGATCACATAGTTGATCGTCTGATTCGGGCGCGCTTTCTCCGGCTGGATGTAAGCACGAACGGTGGCCGCTTGCGCGAAGCTAAAAACTAAAAACAGAAGACTGAAAACTAAAAACTTCATGCGGTCGTGGGTTGCTAGTGGGTTACCAATCCTTGCCATTCACCGGCGCATCTCGAGGACGCACGAGCATGGCTTTCTTTTGATCATCGGCATAAGTGCGGAGGAAGGAGCGGGCTTCATTGCGACTGAATCCGGTGGCGTCATTCTCTTGATTTTCGGCATTCTCGGCTTCGCGTTGCTCACGGCGCTCGCGGGCTTCTTGGCTCTCTTGATCACCTTCTTTACCAGCTTGGAGCTTGCCTTCTTGATCCTTGTCTTTGTCGCCGCCTTTGCCTTCTTCACCTTCTTTATCCTCTTTCTTGCCGAGGCTTTCTTTGCGTGATTTTTCTTCGTCTTCACCATCACCGTCGCCTTCTTGG
>JBEBGU010000094.1:0-9561 GCA_040081325.1 Prosthecobacter sp. | reverse complement strand
CGCCATCAGCGCGTATCGCTTCGCATGGTCGATGACGAAGGACGAGTCGCTGGCGCAGGAGGTGGTGCAGGAGTTGTCTCTCAAACTCGCCCGTGATGCCTCTGCCATCACGGTGGCGGAATCCGAACGCGCTGTGATTTTCACCATCACTCGCAACCTCACACTCGATGCCCTGCGCCGCCGATCTACGCGCGAAGACGCCCTCCAGCGATTCGCCGAAGAGTACCCGGACTGGTTTGAATGAACTGGTATGTGCTGTCGGTGAAACCTATCGGAATCTTGTATGCACCGAGAAGCTGAAGGACTATGAGGCCCGCAGAGAACAGAGACATTGTCCATAAAGAGAAGGTCTGATGCCTTATCAGCCGAGCTGCCGCGTTAAACCTCGCTTTCGACGTCTTCTTCATCTTTCGATAAAGGGTCTGTAGGCTTGCGCTTTCAAAGTCGTCTTTGAAGGATTTGGCTGTGTATGTGCCTGTGTTTTAGCTCATGGTCGTCTTGTGTATACTCAAAGGCGGCGACTCTCCGACGTGATCCGCCTTTGAAATCCGCAACTAGCTTTGTTCGAAGAATGATTGCGGCAAGCGGAGGTCGGCGTTTGATCCCCTACATGTCCCAGGAACGCGAACGCCTCGCCAAAGAGATCCACTCTGCTGCATACCCTTGCGGGAGAGTTAAAGTCGCTGACCAAAAACGGTCTGAACGACGGCGCGAAAGCAGGGAGCGGGAGGAGGCCCACCGCCTCTTCGAGCAGGCCGAGGCTCTCCAGCGCGAGCGTCAGCCCGAGTTCGACCTGCTCTACTCGGTGCGAGGCTTCTAATACTGCGATCTGATCCTGGCGCTCGCCGCCCTCGCCGAAGCCGAGCGGCGGGGACTCAAGATGATCGAGTGGCGAATGCCCAGCGACTCCCTCCTCGACATCGCCCTGGACCACCTCACCCTCGCGCGAGTGGCACTCTACCGTGCGCTGCTGGACCCGAATCAGGAGCCAAGCGTAGCGAGACTGACGGCCGCAGGGAGCCCGCAAGGAAGCGAAGCGCAACAATCAGGAATTCAAAATCAGGAATCCCACCTCGCCCTCGACGGCCTCCGCAAAGCCGGCCAGATGGACGACCTCCCCCTCGCCCTGCTCACCGCCGCGTTGCACGCCCACCTCCGCCGCGAGCCGTGCCCTGGCACGAGGCCCAGCAGATCGCCGAGCGCGGCCCCATGCCACTCTTCCTCGCCGATGTGCATCTGCATTGCGCCCGCCTGATGGGAAGCTCGAATGCCGAATCGCGAATGGCGAATTACCCCAACATTGATCCGAAGGCGAAACTCGCCAAAGCCCGCAAACTGATCGAGAAGCACGGCTATGGCCGACGGCTGGAAGAACTCGCGGATGCCGAAACAGCATCGGCCACTTGGTAGCCGCCTTCTTCTTTGCCTACGCGCTTGTCTGGCCTCACGGCGGCAGGCTATTCGTAGCCGACGTGGCACGTTGGAAAACTTGAATCATCGCGCTATTCGCTTCACCATACCCCGCCTTCAGCGCCAGCCTCGGCTACTACGACAGCTACCGCGCCGAGCACCTCCCAGCCAACTTGTTGCAGGCTCAGCGCAATTTCTTTGGTGCCCAAACTTATGAGCGCATCGTCAAGCCCGCAGGCCAGATGTTCCATACGGAATGGCCTAAGGTGATCTGGTAACTCAAAAAAGGAACTCGGCCCCCCCACCCGCATCGTTAAATCAATTCAAGGCGGCCGAGGTAACTTGGCCGTCTTTTTTATCTCCGCCGCGCCACGATGATGCTCGTGGTGGCTGCTGAGTGAAGGTAGCCGAAGCCGAATTGGACGGGTTTGACGGTGTGCTGGCCACTCTGGTAGGCGGCACGGAGATCGGGTTGCTGTTGGGAAAAGATGCCGAGCGTGTGCTGGTAGTTCCCATACAGATCCAGAGAGAGGCCGGCGCTGACGAGGCTGCGATAGGGGACGCCGGAGGGATCTTGGACGAGGCCACTGGACTGGGAGGTGAGGTAGTTACGAATAGTCGAGAAGCTGTCCTGATGCATGAGATAGGAGGCGCTTTTTACGAGAGCGGGTGGGTAGCCCTGCTTGGACACAAAGGTGAGGAAGGCACCACCGGGACGAGTGCTGCCATTGGAGAGATCCTGACGGAAATAGAACAGACGTTTCTGACCGCCGAAGCCGTTGCGAAAGCGAATCATGAGGCCGGGCGCGGAGCCACCACGGGTGCGGGTGAGTGCGGGTGTGCCAGAGCCATCAAGCCCTACGATGTCCACGCTATCGACGGTGGCACCGGTGCGGGCGAGGAAGGTGAGAAGCACAGGTAACACGCCGCGAAAGCGGGTGGATTGCAGATCACGCCGCATGTCCACGGTGATGAAGTAACCAGCCGACATGATGCTGCTCAAAGCCGTGCGCAGATTGTCCAAGCCACCTGCCATTTCCCCCGGTGAGAGAGTTTGTAAATCGGGCAGTGGCTCAGCGGGTTCGAGTCCACAGAGGATGTAGGTTTCTGCGTGTGGGAAGAGCTCATGCGCAAAGAGGTAGTCGGGACCACTGAAGGGATAAAAAAGCGCGCCATGCCTTTGCAAATCACCGATCTCTGATGAGGCCCAACTGCGCACGGACTGACCGCGGCCATACTCGTGGGAGCGCCAGAGAGCATCCATCTGCTGCTTGTGATAGGCAGAGGCTGAGGAGCCGTCCAGACCTGCAAACATGCGGGCGACATCATTGATGGCAGAAGAGCGGATGGGCACATTCAGCTCGCCTGCTCCAGCAAAGAGATTACCACCGCCCGCAGCTTCGGCACGACGCACGGTGGTCATGCTAGGTAGCGCGTGGGGAGGGAGCTGGCAGGAGCTGAGCGCTGCTACGGTGAGCAAACTCAGCAGACGTGGAAGGGTGCGTTGACTCATGGGCTTGGGGACTTGGGGTGAGCTTGGATCAGGCCATCTTTTCGCAGCAACGTATATCAAATCCTGCGCGCTAGGGTCAATGGCCGCAGTTCACATTTTCTTCTGGCGGATCGGTGTCACGGATCTCGGCGGCGTCTTTGAGTTGCTCGATCAGTTCGTTGAATTTCTTGTCCTTGAACTCTTCGATCATGCGCTGACGCACAGCCTCCTTCACGGTTTCAAAGGGCACGGCCTCCGGTGGCTTGCAGCCGAGCACAGTGCAGATGTGAAAGCCGAGCTGCGTGTGGAAGACGGGGCTAATTTCTCCTTCCTTCATGGAGAAGGCGATAGTCTCGAACTCCTCCATGAACTCACCACGCGTGACCCAGCCGAGATCGATTTGCTGCTGATCATCAGCGCGATGCTCTTCAGCGAGCTTCATGAACTCAGCGCCTTCGAGTAACTGCTTCCGCACGGCGCGCATGGCGGCATAGACTTCTTCACGGCTTTTCGCACCTTGCAGACTCTTGGTGATGTGGGCTGCGTGGACCTGCTCCTCGGTCATGTAGTGCTGCGTGTTGGCGTCATAGTAGGCGCGCAGTTCGGCTTCGGACGGCACGGGTTCCGGGCCGTAGGCTTCGCCCAGCAGTTTATCCAGCCGCACACCACCTTCCACATTCAAACGCACCACGGCCTCATCTTTGTGGGGCATGCCGATGTTCATGTAAAACTGATCCTCTCCGCCAGCTAGTTCGATGAGTTTGTTCAGACGCTCGGTGACATCATCTTGATCTACCTCTGGCACTCGCCTTTTGGCCTCTTGGCTCAGCAGCACGCGGGAGATGATGTTGTCCTTTGCATAACCACGAAACTCCAAGTCACGCTCGCAGCAGGAGACTTGGAGCGTGCGCTCATAGTGCCCCTTCACGTTGCGGAATTCTCCGTCGATGATTTCGTCGTCCACTTCTTCGCTATTGATGATCAGTGCCATGCGCGGATGGGGAATGCGATGGCAGCTCTGCGCAAGGCGAAAGTGCTACTCGGAAGCCAGGGCCGCATCATCCATGAGAGGCGCAGGCGGCACGGCAGGCAGTGGCGCGATGACATTCACATTCCAAGGGCGGAAGCGCTCGAAGATGCCTGGAGCTAGTTCCTTCGAGGTCTCATAGCCTCGGCGCAGCATCTCCATTTTGGCATCAATGTTATCGACGTGATGCAGAGCCACCGCTTCAGGTGTTTTTGGCAGCACAGGCGAGCCAAATTCATACTGACCGTGATGCGAGGCGATGAGGTGCAGCATATGCAAGCGCACCATTTCACTCGCAGGCTCTAGCATCGTCCACTCAGCCGCTTCAGGTCGCTCGTGCATGTCGCGCCAGAGTTTGTTCAGTAGCTCCAGGCCGAGCGTGATGTGGCCGAGCATCTCACCATGGAGCTGATGCGGCATGGCAAAGCTGTTCTCGGGGTACGAGTTCTCCCAAAGCTTGCCGCAATCATGAAACAACACGCCAGCGATGAGCAGGTCACGGTTCAAATGCGGATACACGCCCGCGATGGCCACCGCACAGCGCATCATTTGCGCCACATGCTCCACCAGTCCGCCACGCCGCGCGTGATGATTTTCCCGCGCCGCAGCGGTGCGACGGAAGCGCTCGCCATGCTTTTCTAAAAACAGACTGCATAGGCAACGCAGCCGCGGATCACTGAGCGCGGAGACGTAGCTCTCGATGTCTCTGAAGTCCGCCTGCTGCCGCGCTGCCAGATCAGCATCACCCGCCAGCAGATCGTGTTTTTCTTCCTCAGAGAGCGGCCTCATCCGTGCCTGTCGCGGCTCGATTCCGTACTTGCCCGTGTCCACCCACTGCGCCGTGATTTCGATGAAGCTGCCGCGCTGAAGCATGCGCGCCTCGGGAAAGAGCGGGTTGCTATCAAAGACCCGCCAGACCACGGAGTCACCCGCGTCAGCCAGCTTCACTTCGAGAAAGGGTGCGCCCGTAGAAGTCTGCTTTTCACTGCGATGATCCACTTGAACATGCACCGCATAGGGCTGTGGCGTGGGACCCGCCACCTGGCGGAGTTGCGTGAGGGTGAGCCGATCCGGCGCGTCGTGGCTTGAGTCATCCATGGAGCGAGTGAAGGTAGAAACGCAGAAAGATCAAAGCCGAAAGCTCAGAGGTCATCCGCTGACATTGCGGGTGACGGCATGAGATCATTCGTGTATAACCCTGACCCACATGTTATCCCGTTGGTATCTCTGCACATTCGCGCTCCTGCTGGTCAGTTGCGCGCAGCCCGTTTATCAAGAGCAGGGCTGGGCCTCGCACATCGCGAATCAATATGCCGGGCGCATGACTTCATCTGGCCAGCCCTACAATCCGCAAGCCTACACCGCCGCGCATAACTCACTTCCCTTTGGCACTGAGATCACCGTGAAGAATGTCTATACAGGCCGCAGCGTGCAGGCCGTGGTGAATGATCGCTTCCCGTATTATCCAGGGCGTGTCGTCAATCTTTCAAGCGCAGCCGCGTATTACATCGGCATGACGCAGATGCAGCTATTGCAGGTGCAAGTCACCGCCAAAAAGCTGCCCCAAGCTAGCTACAGTCAGCCGCAGGCCTATCCGCCGCAAAATTACGCCCAGCCTGCGTATGCCCAGCAACAGCCAGCCTACCAGCCGCAGCCAAATTATGGCTCACCGCCACAGCCAGCCTACAATCAATCTGCGCCAGCCTATACTCCCCAATACCACGCCGCGCCGACCCATCACACGACACCCAAAGTCACCGCGCCGAAATACACTGCTCCCAGACCCAGCTACCATGCACCCGTCGGCGGTGCCCCAAACGCCCCCGTCTTCAACGGCGGCGGACCACCTGCTGGTTTGAAGACTTTTTGAATAGGCGCAGGGCGTGCCTCAAACAGAGACACTCACCCTCACGGAACGCCCTACCGCATCAGTGAGGTGAGGGGCGGGATCTCACGAAAGGAGGTTATGAGGAATAGGTCGATTGAATCTAAAAAGCTTTTCAAGGTCAAGCTTCAGCTCCCAGACTCAGACATCCTGACCCTCCGAGGTGATGGTCACTCACAGCGGGAAATCAAATGATCCTGTTTGGCAAAAAGATTGCGGCAAAAAAAGATTTCAAATCCTCTGAATCTTTTGCCTGATTCAGGGGCGGGTTCATCCCGTTTCCTCTGCGGTTAGGATGTCTGAGACTCGTGGGCGCGGCTACGGGGGCTAGCGCCGCACTGCTAGCAGCAGTTCTTCCATTTTGTTCGCTAGAGACGGCATCTCGGCTGAGTGGGTGGATCACTCACCACGAGGCCCAACGTCGCCAAGGCGTTGCTGTTACTGCTTCTGGTGCCAGCCTCTGTTGGTCATGCTTCCAGGCTTTCAGCAGAAACAGCGGCCCGCCCATACAAACATGGCTCACGATGTAGGCGGGGCCTGTGACACGGCGGGCATAGATGTCAGTCCAGACAGCGCTGGCGCTATCATCCCCGAGGTCGTGGAAGAGAGAGGACTCGATGTAGGTCTTGAACCCGTCACCCTGCTGCCACTGACGGTAGCCCGACCCCGTGATCACGAGCAAGGCCGTCAACGTCAGCCACGGAATCCAGACCATCGGCAGACGGAAGCCGCCAAAGATCATCGTCAGACCATACTTGAAGAACACCCATGCGATCTGGTAACAAATCACACCAGCCAAGGCGAGGAAGACGGCTTTGATGATTTGAGAGCGGTTGTAGTCTGTGACCATAAGGTTGAATCAGGGTGTCAGGAGGTAGCTCGCAAATGAAGCCGTGGCCATGATGAGAAAAGGGGCGAGCAGCCATTTCAGAGCCAGCTCAAATCGGACGAAGACAAAGATCAAAGGCGCACAAAGAACATAGGCGCCGATTTCCCAGGCGCTCGGCAGGTCCCTCGACGGCACGATCAGCAACGCCCAGCCGAGATCCGAGAAAAAGGGGTCTTCAAAAAGCTCCCTCATCCCGATCAGCATATTCCAGCCATGAGCGACCACGTAGCCAGCACCTCGGCCTAGGCTGCAAGCGATCAAAAAGCACACGCCACGGCCCAGAGCACTCTGAGTGACTTGGCCGATGAGTTCTGATGGCGGTGCCAGTAAATTCATGGTGCCATTCAACCCAATCGGTTTTCCAAATGCAATCGTGATGCCAGAGAAGAACGATCAAGCCGCCACCAAATCGACATCCCGAGTCACTCGAACTGCGGGCACTGGGAGCGTTTCACCGCGTTGCTGGCGGTGAGTTATTTCATCACGGATGATGCCGCACAACTCGGCATAGACCTGCTCATCATTCTCACCGTGACAGACGCCACCGAAGTAGAGATCAGGGCAGTAGCCGATATAAAGCTGATCATCGTCCGACCAGCGGACGAAGTGGTGATATTGGTCGGCGGCTTTCATGACGAAGTATCCAGGTTAGCGTTACGCAATGCCGTTGGCATTGGTGACGATATATCAAATACTAAAACCTCAGGTCGAACGATGCGAACTCGCTAGTTGGTCCAACCGGGAACTGGATTCGGCCATCGTGAATAAGTCCTGATTTAGTGAAGGCTATCGTGGAGAGCTGTGAGTTTACACCAGGATGCTCGTTTGCAGCTTCCAATACTCCAGCCACAGTTTTTACGAGAAGTTCATGGTATTTTAGCCGCCCATGTAATGAGGGATGAGGAAATTCGGTTCCAAGGACGTGTCGTAAACCAGCCGTAAATGGCTGAATTGCCTCAAAGAGCATTCCAAAGTGGTGATGATAACCATTTCGCAGGTGCCCAGAACGTCCTTGCTCTAACATCGAATTGAAAGCCGTTAGACTAAGCCCCTGGTTCTGCGGGAAGTCTGTGTAAAGCTGCAGTTCGTGAGGCGATTCTTTCTCCGTACCACAATGTACATGATACAAGACAGGTGTATCACTTTCAAATCCACTAACGTGAATGCCCTTCACGTGCCTTTCCCAATCTGAACCTTGAAGGTTTAATGCAGAGTTAAGTTCTCGAGCGAGTTTTTGACCAGCAGACATCACCGAATCTGCTGAGGTGAGAGAATTCTGGATAAAGTCACTGAGCCAATAGTCTAATCGATTATTTCCTATGTTGGCTCTGCCCCAAACTGCAAAGCCAATATTCGCAGCATCTGAGTACAAAACCTTCACTGCGTCGGGAACTACAGTGCGATTGCCAAAGCGATCAGTTCTCGTGACGGCAGAGTCACCCACCATCACGATGCCGTGTTTTGAAACCTCGCTTACAACAAGAGTCACTTAGTTATTGAGTTCAGATCACACATGAATCGGATGCCCCTTCGCAACCTCCGTCGCTTCCTTGATCATCTCTGACAGCGTCGGATGGGCGTGGATGGTGGCTTCGATTTCGTCCCAGGTGGCTTCCAGATTCATGGCGAGGCCGATCTCGGCGATCATCTCGGTGCTTTCGCTGCCAATGATGTGCGCGCCGATGATTTCACCGTGCGGCTCGCCGTAGAGGATCTTCACGAAACCTTCGGGTTCACCAGCGGCGAGGGCTTTGCCACTGGCTGCATAGGGGAACTTGCCGATCTTGAACTTGAGGCCCTTTTCTTTCGCCGCGCGCTCGGTGAGACCGATGCTGGCGACCTGCGGATGACAGTAGGTGCAGCCGGGGAAGACGCCGACTTTCTTGGGCTTGTGCTTCGTGAACATGCCTTCGACACACTGCACGGCCTCGTAACTGGCGACGTGCGCGAGCCACGGCGGCCCGATGATGTCGCCTGCACCGTAGATGCCTTTGACGCTGGTCTGATAGCGGTCGTCGGTATTGAGCCAACCGCGATCGCTGAGCTTGAGTTCGATGCCGCCTGGCAGCACGGGCTTCACGCCGATGGCGACGAGGCAGATGTCGGCCTCAAGCGTTTCATTGGCAGCACCTTCGACGGTGATCTTCACACCTTTACCGTCCTCTGACGTGCCGGTGACTTTGGTGTTGGTGAGGATGCGGATGCCAGATTTGATCAGGCTCTTCTCCAGCGTCTTGCTGACTTCGGTGTCTTCCACTGGTAGCACGTCTGGCAGCATCTCGACGACGGTGACCTTGGTCCCATAAGCATTGAAGAAATAGGCAAACTCAATGCCGATGGCACCCGCGCCGATGACGATGATGCTCTTCGGCTGCTTTTCCAAAGTCATGGCTTCTTTGCTGCCGATGACCGTCTTGCCATTGAAGGGGAACCCCGGCATGTCGCGCGTTTTCGCACCCGTGGCGATGAGGATGTTCGCCGCATCATGCGTCTCCTTTTTGCCATCTGCGGCGGTGACTTCGACCTTACCTGCGGCGGGAATGCTGGCGGTGCCTTTGATGTAATCGACCTTGTTCTTCTTGAGCAGGAATTCGATGCCCTTGTTCAGCTTGTCTGAAACACCACGGCTGCGGCCGATGACCTTGCTCCAGTCGTAGCTGATGCCTTCGATCTTCAAGCCGAACTCCTCAGCGCGATGCGTGAGTGTGTGATACAGCTCGGCATTTTTCAGCAGGGCTTTCGTCGGGATGCAGCCCCAGTTCAGGCAAGTGCCGCCAGCTCTGTCGTTTTCGACGACAGCGACTTTTTTACCAAGTTGTGCTCCGCGGATGGCTCCGACGTAGCCCGCAGGCCCGCCG
>JBEBGU010000808.1:0-2527 GCA_040081325.1 Prosthecobacter sp. | reverse complement strand
GGATGTGATGCGTGAGCGGCTTCTGCAAATACACATGCTTCTTCGCCCGCAACGCCGTCACCGCCTGCGCCGCGTGCATGTGATCCGGCGTGCCGATGGTGATCGCATCCACCGTGTCGCCCAGCTTCGCGATCATCTCGCGGTAATCCCGAAACACCGCCGTGTCTTCGAGACGCTTCGCCGCCTCCGGGTTCTGATGCTCTTTCCGCCGCGAACTCATGCCCTTCTGCGCCAGCGCGAGCGTCTTCGCGTCCACGTCGCACATCCCCACGATCCGCACCTTCGGATGTTGCAACACGCTCATCATCGTGTTTCCGCCCATCCCGCCAACTCCGATCGACGCCACCTGAAACATCGAATTCGGCGACTTCGCGCTCAGGATGGCGGGTGCGGAAACATAAGCAGATGCGGCGAGGGACTTCTGGAGGAAATGGCGGCGGTTCATGGTGGAAAAGGGAACGCGCTGGCGGATGACGGTCTCTCGTGTCTAGTTTAGGATTAGATTGATGACTTCGCAGCCCCCATCCTTTACAAAGGCGTTCAAGGAAAACCTGTTTCCAGCAATGGCGGCAATGGGATTCAAGCCGGATGGCAGTAAACGCTTCCGGCGAGTGATCGATGGTGTGCTCCAGTTCTTGATTCTGACTGTCGAAACGAGGCTTCGGCGCGAGTTCTCCTTTGCGTATGGCGCGATCCTAATATGTGAGCCGCCCTTCCGAGACGATCCCGTTTACTCGTTATCACATGGAGGTAATTTCCCGGTAAACCCTATCGGATATTGGAACGGGCAGTGCTACCTCGCCAATACCGAGGTTTCCCTTCAAAAGTCTATCGAGCGAGTCCAACGTGATTTTCCCGCCTTACTGGAGTGGTTTGAAAAGTCTGGTTCTCTGAACGGCTATCTCACAACTTTTCGTGAGCGCCTACATCACGATCCCTCAAAAATACTGACCGACAACGGCCATTCATATCTCGCTCTGGCATGTGGTGAAGTGCTGGCGGGGAATCTAACGGCTGCCGAAGAATGTGCTAACAAGGCGTTGAGTGACTTCACTGCTATTCATCACAGAATTACGACGACTTGTCCCGATATGCCCGTAGCAGATCTCTGGACGCCCGAACGCATCAGCCGTTGTGAAGAACTACTCCATGCCATCCAAAACAATGCCTCTCGAATGCTGGTAGAGGGTTGGGCACAAAAGACCTCGTCCATTTACAAGCTATAGTTGCTGATCACTTCACCGCTACCCCCGCCGCTTTCCGGATCTTCAGCAGCATCGGGAAGCTCGTCTGCAAGGTGGCGCTGTCGTGCTCGCTGCGGGCACTGCTGAGGGCGGCGTGGATGAGGGTGTCCTGATTTTGGACCCAGTTGGCGGCGCGGAAGAAGATGGGGCGTTCATGTTCCTTCTCGCGGATCTGCACGCCGTTGAGGCCGATGTCATCGACGATGACGCCGTGCGGCAGGCCATGCACGTCGAGGTTTATGAGGCCGTCGTTGCCCTGGCGCACGGCGCGAATCCACGCCTTCACGGTCTGGCCGGGGACGAGGGTGATTTCGAGCGGCTTGGTCTCGTCTTTGATCTCGCGCATGACGGCTTTGCCGCCGTTGTCGGGCTCCATGACGATGATGAACTTCGGCGCGGCACCGAGCGTGACTTTGCCGAAGTTTCCGGCGTCATGCGTGATGTTTTTGCCCTTCGCGGTGATCTTGAGCTTGCTCCAATCGGCGTCCGCTTTGGCATCGGGTGCGGCGCGGAGTGAGCCGCTGATCAAATCGTGTCCGGCTTCGATAATAAGCGGCGAAGAGGCGAAATAACCCGGCGGCAGGCCGCTGATGTCGATCTGGATCGGATCGTCGAAGTCATCGACTCGATCCGCGCGGAAGGAGAAGCCGATGGAGGCTCCAGGCATGACGGTGGGATTGGCACCGGCGAGTTTGACGCTGAAATCGGGCTTCGGCTCGCGGATGGTGAGGGCATAGACAAAACGCTCACCGCTCCAGCCGCGCGTGTCGGTGACTTTGACGATGTAACGGCCATCGGCAGGTGCGGTGAAGGTGAGACGCGAGTCGCTGCCGAGCTTGCGGTCGCCGCTGTCGTCGTTCGCGTAGTTCAAGGTGAAGACGGGCAGGCCGTTCGGCACGATCTGGCTGCCGATGGGCCGAGGCTCGACGACGTAGCAGGGCTCGTCGAGCGAGTGAGAGGTGGCGCTGGTGTCGAAGTAGGCGCGGCGTTTGCCGCCGTTGATGTAGAAGAAGCAGCCGCCATCCGGCCCGCGCGGCATGCGCACGATCTTCATCACGTCGCCATTGAAATAGACGAACTCATTCAGCTCCATCTCCTCCCAGTTTTGCAGGCGGATGTCCGGGTTGTTGGCATCGACGCTGCGGAAGTTGTTGTAGCTGTCGCGCACGGCCTGGAGCATCACACGCGGCACGGGCTGGCCTTTCGCGTCGAGGATGTCGAGCTTCGTGTCGGCAGGAGAACCGGCTTGGGCGGCGAGCGTCTCGATGATCCACGTCTGGCCT
>JBEBGU010000093.1:0-9589 GCA_040081325.1 Prosthecobacter sp. | reverse complement strand
TTACACCCCTTTACACTCATTTGCACTCCCGGTGCGGGAGTGCAAAGGGGGTAAGAGGACTTCAGACCGGGAGAGGCTGGATGCCGCAGGCGACTGGAGCCAGCCGTACTCCCCGTGAATGCGGCATGACAAAATCCCGGTGCATGAATGCGCTGTCATTTTGTATGGATACATTTTCGCAGCGTACGAATGCACTGCCATTTTGTATCGAAGCCACGCGGCGGAGTACGGTGGCAAATGAGGCTGGATCGGCCCGGTGGGCGGGATTCGCCCGGTCTTTAAACCTAGGAGGGTACTCTGATGGCGACATGGTCAAGCGGGGCGACGTGGTCGTCCAGAATCCTTTGGGGGCCGTCTTCACTGGTGGTTCCCACGTTCGAGAACAACATGAAGTCACGGCTGGTAAGCAGTTTGAAGTCATCTTTGAAAACGATGATGGTATGCCACACAACTTCGCCATCGTCCCGCCGGGTAAGCACATGGAAATCGGTATGGCGGCCATGACTATGACTCCCGACAATCTGGATAAACAAGGCCGAGCCTACCTTCCCGCTGCCTTTGAAAAATAGATCCTCGCGGCCACGAAGCTCCTAGAACCCGGCCAAAAGGAAACGATCAAAATGAAAGCTCCGAACCAGCCCGGCGAATACGAATTCGTTTGTACTTTCCCAGGCCATGCGGTGCTGATGTGGGGGACTTTGAGTGTCACCAAATAGCAGTACTGAGTTCTTCGTCGGCTTAAGTCACCAGCCGACATTGTTTACATGACCCTGAGAGCGTAGCGCTCTGCTTTCTGACTAAGCTTTACGGGTGATCCATAAAGCGCACTCAAGGCCGGACTGGTCAGCATCTTTTGTTTTTCACCCTGACATAAAACACGCCCAGCGCGCAGCATGAGAACATGGGAAATGCAGGGGAGGATTTCTTCGACATGATGCGTGACCATGACGAGTGAGGCTGCTTCTGGCCAACCTGAGATTTGGCTCATCCAAACAAGGAATTGCTCACGAGCCACGGGGTCAAGTCCGGCGCAAGGCTCATCAAGAATCAGCACTTCAAAACGTGCCATCAAAGCGCGACAGATGAGCACTTTTTGTTTTTCACCCTGCGAAAGAGTGCCCCACAGGGATTTCCGAAGATAGGTGCAGCCGGCTGCTTCAAGAAGGCCGGAGGCTTGCTTCTTCAGCGTGCTCGTCGGGGCCTGCCATAGATTTAACTTAGCATCCCGACCACTGGCGATGACATGCAGCACAGGCTCAGATGACTCCATGTAAGTCGTGAGTGTGTTGGTGACCAAGCCCACCGTCTTGCGCACCTCACGCCAGTCGCTATTGCCAAAGGTTTCATCCCCGATTTGGACGATGCCGTCCGTGGCCGGTTCATAACCCGTGATCAGATTGATGAGTGAGGTTTTGCCACAGCCATTGGGTCCGAGCACACACCAGTGCTGGCCACGTGCGACGCGCCACGAGATGTCTTCGAGTATGCGCCGTCCGCCGCGAACGAAGGTGGCGTTTTGAACGCGCAGAATGGATTCAGAAGGCATGTCTTACTTGGTCTTCACGAATCCATCCTTGAGCGGCACGGTGCGGTTAAACACAGGCTTTCCTGGCAGACTGTCCTTTGGGTCAGTGTAAAAGTAACCAACGCGCTCGAACTGGTAGTGTGCGCCAGGTTTAGCCGCAGTCACAGATGGCTCAATTTTGGCCGTGATGACTTCGAGTGATTGAGGATTCATGAACTGCGTGAAGTCGCCATCTTCACCCGCAGCTTCTTCCGGCTGCTCGACGGTGAAGAGTTTGTCGTAAAGACGGACTTCAACATCGAGAGCGTGCGCAGCGCTGACCCAGTGGATGGTGCCTTTGACCTTTGGACGACCCACAGGTTTGGCTCCATGGCGGGTGGTGTCGTCATAGGTGCAATGCAGCTCGGTGATGTTCCCCTCTGTGTCTTTGATGACTTCATGGCAGATAATGCAGAAGGCGTACTTGAGGCGCACTTCACCCCCAGGCACGAGGCGATGAAAGCCCTGGATCGGCGTCTCCATGAAGTCGTCAGCATCGATGAAAAGCTCGCGACTCAACGGCACCTGACGTTTGCCATCGGCTTCATTTTCTGGGTTGTTCGTCAACTCAACGTGCTCGACCTGCCCTTCAGGATAGTTCGTTAGCACGACCTTGATTGGACGAAGAACGGCATAGACGCGCTGGGCATGTTGATTCAAATCTTCACGCACGGCATGCTCGAGAAAGCCAAGTTCCGTGAGCGACGGATACTTGGTCATGCCGATGCTTTTGCAGAAGTTACGAATGGCTGTGGGCGTGTAGCCACGGCGACGGATGCCACTGATGGTAGGCATTCGCGGATCATCCCAACCATTAACGAGCCCTTCTTTCACAAGGCGCAGCAGCTTGCGCTTACTCATCACCGTGAAGGTGAGATTCAATCTGGCGAACTCGCGCTGATAAGGCTGGCCCGGCAAACCATCGACATTAGCAATGAGCCACTCATAGAGCGGACGATGGTGCTCGAACTCCAGGGTGCAAAGACTGTGGGTGATGGACTCCAGTGCATCACTCAATGGATGCGCGTAATCATACATCGGGTAGATGCACCAGGCGTCGCCCGTGCGGTGATGATGCGCGCGCAAGATTCGGTAGATGGCCGGATCACGCATGTTCATGTTAGGCGATGCCATATCGATCTTGGCACGCAGCACTTTTTCACCTTCTTTAAAATCACCCGCGCGCATCTTCGCGAAGAGTTCCAAATTCTCTTCCACTGCGCGGTCACGAAACGGACTCGCCGTGCCGGGTGCTGTGAGTGTGCCGCGAGTCGCACGCATCTGCTCAGGAGTTTGGTCATCGACATAGGCAAGACCTTTGTTGATGAGGTTCACAGCGAAGCCATAGAGTTTCTCAAAGTAGTCACTGGCATAAAAGAGATGATCCCCCCACTCAAAACCGAGCCACTTCACATCCTCCTGAATACTGTCCACATATTCGATTTCTTCTTTGGTCGGGTTGGTGTCATCAAAACGAAGGTGGCAGCGCGCCTTCGGTGCATTCTCCAGAGATAGACCAAAATTCAGACAAATGCTCTTGGCATGACCGATGTGCAGGTAGCCGTTGGGTTCAGGTGGGAAGCGGGTGACGACCCAGCCGTCATTGCGATTTGCGGAGACATCAGCAGCGATCATTTCGCGGATGAAATCTAGAGAGGCAGGTGCTGGAGCGGAAACAGGGTCGGACATGGGGGCGGAGGTTTGCTGCGGACGGGCTATGAGTCAAGGCGACGTCAAGTGCTGAAAAGCGGCGGTAACATGTGATGAAGATGGCACAAGAAATGCATTTACTGTGAGCTGACTGCAAAGCCATCTAGAAATAAAATGACGCGAACGTTGACACTCAACGCCGCCAACCGCTATAATTCAAACCATGCTCAGGCAAATCATCGGACAACCATCAGAAGCGCAAAAGGATACGCGTGCAGAGGCACCCGCGTCGGCTCAATCAGCCGTACGCACTCCGGTCCTCTCTAACACGGCTCCCGCTGCACAACCACAACGCGCATCATCCTCTTTTAACATGACCTCCAGTAAAAATGTTCTCTCCAACGACGTCGAAATCAAAGGTTCGATCAAATTCTCCCATGACCTCATTATCGACGGCAAAATCGAAGGTGAAGTGATCTCTGATGGTAGCCTCACCGTGGGTGAGAACGCTCTCATCAAGGGTGAAGTGAAGACCCGCTCGGTCATCATCTTCGGTAAAGTCGAAGGCAATATCGTCGTGCAAGAACGCTGCGAACTGAAAAGCAATGCAATCCTTGTCGGCGACATCAGTGCTGGCACACTTTCCATCGAAGAAGGTGCTACATTCATGGGCCAATCATCCGTCGGCAAAAAGGCTGAAACAAAGCCTAACGCAGCCCCGGTTGCTCGCCCACAACCCTAACCCACGAAATCCTACCTGAGTGTTTCGAGGACTTTTCGGCAAGAAAAGTGATCGTCCAGCACCGCCCAAGGGCCAGATTGAAGTGGTTTGTCCTTCCTGTGGCGCGGCTCAGTTCGAGCCGCGCATGGTTGTTTCCACCTTTTGCAAAAAGTGTGGAATTCATCTATCGATCAATCGCAAACAGGTCTCGGCATCGACGGTCAGTCGTGCTGGCGGAATGATCGATGACAGTGCGTGGCAGTCGCCAAAACTTGGCAACGCGCCACCCATTGCTCCCGCTTTAGCCCCGCCTACAGCGGCCAAGGTCCCCACTAAAAGTCTGGAGGTGTCCGAACACATTCAGCCTGTCACGGATGAAGAAGCCGAAGAAGGAGGTTTTGGTGTTTTCTTGAAGCAGCAAATAACTCCTGCTACCAACAAACCTACTGAATCACCTCTCACCTCACTACGGCAAGCGGCTGTCCAAGCGGAGGAACCGCAAGTAGAGCGTCGGCCCCAATCCAATTCTCCGCCGCCCACGCCTGCGCCGGAACTGATGTCAGCCAGCACGCTACAGAAGATGAAGGATCAGGGCATGTATAGGAATGCCTATTTCAAGGACGCTGACTGCTTTGAATGCGGACACAAATTTAAAGTTAGCCGCTCATCGCGCTCGGCCAATTGCCCGACTTGTGGGGCCTACATTTCGCTAGAAGATGTGGAGATTAATATGCCTACCACGCAGTCCATCAAGACTCGCGGTGACGTGCTTGTGCGTAAACGCGGTCATCTTTCTGCTGAAAGTATCCGATGCAAAGATCTGCGCTGCCAGGGCATCATCGAAGCCAACATCGAAACCTCTGGTGATGCCATCTTCCGCACAGTTGGCACGATCATCGGTGAGGTTCGGTGCAAGAGATTCGTCATCGAGAAGGGTGCTGACGTAACCTTCATCAACAGCATTTACGCAGAGGAGGCGGATATCCAATCGCGCGTGACAGGGACGATCTTTTCCAGTGGTCCGCTGGTCATTGGTGGCAACGGTGCCGTCAATGGCGACATCACGGCTCGATCTGTTTCCATCGAACCAGGCGGCGAACTCAACGGTGCGATGAACATCGTCCGCAGCCAAGCGACTCCGAAGCCGATCGTTTGATCAAGCTCTCGGCACCACGACTTGCTGCTGGCGAGTCTTGAGAATGCTTTCCGCAGGTAGCACACCGCTGAAACTACTTAGCGGATAAACGATGCTGCGCCGCCCGATGACTGAGCCTGGATTGATCACGCTATTGCATCCGATCTCGGCATGATCACCGATGATGGCACCAAACTTCCGCAGACCTGTGGCGTGGCTCTTTTTGCCATCATCCACACGCACCTCACCGCGATCCAGTCGCACATTGGAAAGCACGACTCCAGCTCCGAGATGCGCTTTATAGCCCAGAATGGAGTCCCCCACATAGTTGTAATGCGGGACCTCAGCATTGTCGAAAATGACGCAGTTCTTGAACTCGCATGAATTCCCGAGCACACAACCATTGCCGACCACCACGTTTTCACGAATGTAGCAGCCAGCACGGATCACACAGTTCTTGCCGATCCAGGCTGGACCTCGGATCACCGCTCCAGGCTCCAAGGTCGTGCCTTCGTCGATGAAAACATCCTCTCCAATGAACACGCCCTGAGGAACCTGGGCTAAAATTTCACGGCGAAGACGAAATTCTAGATAGGACTCGATACGCGTCAACGCAGTCCACACAGGTTCATCCGCAGGAAATAAAATCCCATGCTGGGTGTGACTCAGATCGAGGTAATCGGAAGGCGGAAACATAGGATCACACAGTCAGCACTTCCTTCTCTTTACTCGCCATGTGTTGGTCGAGTTCAGCGATCTTCTTGTCGGTAATCCCCTGCACTTCTTTATCGAGACGATGCAGATCATCTTCTGTAATGGCGCTTTCCTTTTCACCCTTCTTCAGACTCTCCAACGCATCACGCCGAGCCGAGCGCACACGCACTTTAGCTTCCTCACCCATCTGTTTAATGAGCTTCACCATTTGTTCACGGCGCTCCTGTGAGAGCACGGGAATCGGCAGACGAATCACCTTTCCCTCAATGCTGCCGTTCAAACCCAATCGAGATTCGCGGATCGCGCGGTCAATGTCTGGTAGCGTGGCTGGATCAAAGGGTTCGATTCGGATCAAGCGGGGATCAGGCGTGCTAATCATCGCGAGCTGCTTCAGCTTCATGTGCGACCCGTAGCTGTGGACATGAACATCCAGTCCCTCGACCAAGGCCGGGGAGGCCTTGCCAGTGCGGACCGCCGAAAACTCATGGATGGCATACTCCACAGCCCGCGTCATCGCGTCTTCACATTCCAGCATCGTCATTTCGGGGTCCATGGGTAAAGCGTAAGGGTAATTGGCAGTTGAAGGTAAAGGGCAGATAAACGGGGCTGATCATTGCTCGGCCATGCGCCCGATGTCCACCCCGGAGTTATCATGGTTTACCATTCGATGCAACGCGCTCACTCATGTGCTTTATCAGTCGGTATCCGAGTAGTACCGCAGCAGCCAAACCAAACAGCACTGGATAGGTGATGTCTGATTTCACGATCATGTAGTAATGCACCACGCCGCCGATGGTGATGAAATAAGTGAGTCGATGCAGTTGCGCCCAGCGCTTGCCGCCCAGTTTCTTGATCATGGCATTCGTCGATGTCACTGCGAGTGGCACCATCAGTAGAAAGCTCACTATGCCGACGGCAATGAATGGGCGCTTATAAACATCCGTAGTCACCGTGAGCAGTGCCCAGTCGCGATCTCCAGCGAGGTAAGTGAGTAAATGCGCGACACTATAAAAGAAGGCATACAGGCCGATCAGTCGCCGCTGTTTGAGTAGCCAGTTCCAGCCAAATATTTTGCGCAACGGCGTCACGAGCAGCGTGAGGATCAGGAAGACCAGCGTCAGCACACCTGTAGCTCGGGTGACGAATTCCACGGGGTTCGCGCCTAGCTTGCCGCGCCAGCGATCCATGAGGATGAGTAGCATGGGCAGCAGGCCATTGAGGACGATGAGCTGTCGATGAAAACGAGAGTCGGAAGTGAAGGTCATGATGAATCAAAAAGATTTTCGCAGATCCATACCCGCATACAAACTCGCGACCTGCTCGGCGTAGCCATTGAACATGAAAGTCTCGCGCGTGCCGCCCTCGCCGATACGCCGTTCACGCGCTTGCGACCAGCGCGGATGCTCCACGCTAGGGTTAACGTTTGAGTAGAAGCCATATTCCCTCGGATTGGCCAAGTTCCAGGTGGTCGGTGGTTCCTTATCCGTGAGCGTGATCTTTACCACCGACTTGATGCTCTTGAAGCCATACTTCCACGGCACCACCAGCCGCACAGGGGCACCATTTTGATTCGGCAATGTCTTCCCATACAACCCTGTCGCCAGCAGCGTGAGTGGATGCATCGCCTCATCGAGACGCAACCCCTCGACATACGGCAGATCAATCCCGGCCGAGCCGGAATCAGGCATCTGCTTGAGATCATAGTAAGTCTCAAACGCCACATGCGTGGCCTTGCTCGTTGGCTCGACCATGCTCAGCAGTTTCGACAAAGGGAAGCCGACCCAGGGGATCACCATCGACCAGCCTTCGACGCAGCGGAAACGATAGGTGCGCACCACAGATTCAAACTTCAATAGATCATCCAGATCAAAGGTGCGCGGCTTCTGCACCAGTCCACCCACCTCCACCGCCCACGGGTTCGTCACAAAGTTGCGCGCCTTATCAGCGACCTCCGATTTGTCTGTGGAGAACTCATAGTAATTGTTGTAGCCCGCGATCTCACTGAACGAATTCACCTTCTCATCCGCTGCCAGCACGGTTTGCAGTGAAGGTTCAGCCACCGTGGCGATCGCCGTGCCAATGTTCTTCACCTCAGGCTGGGGACTGAAAGCGCGGTATAACCCCGCCGTGGCCAGCGTCGATCCGGCCCAGATGGCCGACTTCATGAAGAAGCGTCGATTCAGAAAAGTCTCCTCGGGAGTGATCTCGTTGGAAGGAATGTTTGGGCTGCCGCTCATGGATCGTGAATGATGGGATTCAGTGTGTGAGACGCAAGTGACAAGGTTATTCCTTGCCACCTGTCTTTGATTGATCCCCACCGCCTAAATCTAATGGCAAACACATTCATCGGGCGCTACGGGAACCCATGAACTTAGAACAAGGCCAGATCTGGAAGCAGGGTGAAGATTACCTCCGCATCGTCGAGTGGGAGCGCATGTACATCGAGTACAAGATCATGAAAGACCCCGCCTCCAAAGAAGGCACCTTCCATCAGGTCACCAAAAAAGTCTTCTGCCGCATGCTCAAAGGCGCAGTTCTCATGAATCCCAAAACGCCCGGCAAGGCACTGCCAGAACTCACGCCCGAGCCTTCTCCAGAAACAGAGTAAACTCGTGCCGGTTGTAGGTCAGGTGCGTCTGCGCAAACAATTGCAGACCTGCCGTACTGGCCGTCTTCACGATCTTGCGGAACAACGCACACGGCTCGTCCACCGTCTCCACGCGCTGGATTTTGAGCGTGAAGACCACCAGTCCTTTAGTCTTCAAATGGTGCGACAAGCGGATGACATGAGACATCGACTCTTCCGGTGGACCATTCAGATCAGACAGGATCGCATCATAGATCGCGCCATCCCTCGGCTCAAAGGTTGCCACGTCCGCGTGTACAAACTTTAACCCTGCACGACCATTCAGCCGCTGATCGAGCGGTGCTCGATCAATCGCCGTCACCCGCTGCTCACGCGCCAGCAACTCAGAGGTCATACCGCCAGGACAGGCCCCCAGTTCCACCCAATGACTGCCCGCAGGCAGCGCTGGCCGATGCATCAGTAGGTAATGCAGCGCCTCGGCGATCTTGGCCCCCGCGCGACTGATCGTGTCCGGTGAATCCTGATCAATGTATTTGCTGCCGCCTGCATACAAACCATTCGAGGCACGCGGACTCTGCATCCCGCAAAACAAACCTTCTTTGCCGACCAGGCAGAACAAGGTCTCCGCCGTCGGGTCTTGTTCCTCGACTGTCGCCGCGTTCAGTTTGGGGAAGATTTGCAGCACACGCCCGCGCAGATTCGAGGCGAGACTTTTGTAATACTTGTCTGGCGACGTGGGATTCAGTTGGCCGATGAAAATACCCTGTGGTTTGCGCTCGCCAAACTTCTTCAGCAGCGTCTGCGCCGCCTTCTCGATGAAACCGTCCATCTTCTGTGCGTTGCACGGCCAAGTGTGATCCATCGGCAGATTCCAGCGCGCAAACTTCGCCTCCTCAGACTGCTGGATCGCCTTTGGCGTCAGCGTCTTGATCAAATAATAATCATGGCCCAGCCGCGTGCTCGTCTCCGCTCCGAAGCGCTTCAGTACCTCACCCGCGATCCCCTCAAAAATCTCAGGCACACGCACCAGCCACGCGCGGAGTTCGGGATCAGTTTCATTCTTGGCAGCAGCAGTCATGTCAGTGCGCCCCTCGCCTCAGCGCAGCCTCTCTGCAAGCTTCTGAATCTATCGAGTGACGACCGGCCCATTCGCCGCCATGGCATCAACCATGCAAGTAGAACGACTCAAATATGTGATCTGGGCAGCCGACATGAACC
>JBEBGU010000092.1:0-9602 GCA_040081325.1 Prosthecobacter sp. | reverse complement strand
CCACTTTGCCATGGCACGGTGATGAATGAAAAGCGCTGCCGCAAACATGACAACGCTTTCCGCCTGTGGCCGCTCAGCTATCGCGCCTCGGCGGTCATTTCACTGCTCTTCACGGGGACTTTCCGCTGCATGTATTGTGGCACCCAGTGGCGACTGAAGCGAACTTCACGCGAGACGATGCAATGACTTGCCTCATAGCTCGAAGTGCCCTTTCATCTAGTGTCTCATGGATCTTCCGCACTTTCTCTATCTCGCCGCCATCGTCGTCTTCGCCGTGGCGTGTCGGACGTTTGAGAATCGGTATGTCCACAAGTTCGGTTGGCTAGCGCTTTTGACGGCCTCTTACCTCGGTGGTTACTTTTTGACTGGAAGCCACGCTGCAGGTGCCTGCGGTATCGCTCTGTGGTTCATGCTGCCTTGGGTGGAGATCGTGGGCCGCGTGCGCAAGCTACGCTTTCCGCTAAAGAGCGAGGTCAAAAATCGCTTCCCGCCCTCCCGTGAGCTTTTCCCTGATCTCGATACCCTGAGCCGCGAGATCGAGGACCAGGGCTTCGAGCGCGCGGACGACACTGGCTGGAAATGGAGCGAGACAGATCACTTCATGCGTCTCTTTTATCACGCCGAGCAGCGCACGCAGGCCGCGATAGCGCTGGCGCAGCAGGAGGGTTTTGCCTTCTCCTATGTGAGCCTCACCTCACGCACGAAAGGCGGCCTCATCTACACGACGACGAACTACCCCTTCCCGCCGACGATGCAGTTCTCGCCAAGCCACCGCATGAACCGCTATGCGTATGCGCAGTCGATGGAAGATCTGGTGGCATGTCACACGGAGTTTCTGCAAAGCCAGGCCGTCGAAAGCAGTGATCTCATCAGTGTCGATACCGAGCAATTGCCCGCCTACATCGAGCGAGACATGAGCGCACAGATCGATCACAACATCACAGTCGGACTCATCGAGCTGATCGGTGAGGGTGAGTTCCGTTACTCCTGGCGCGGCTGCTTCTACCTCTGGTTCGAAGTGGTGAAGGACATGGTGCGAGTGTGATTGAATCACGAAGTCGGGGCTGATCCTTTGACTTATCCGGCTGCATGGCTAACGCAGGAACATGCCCCGCATTGATGGCCGTAGTGCCGACCAACTTCGTCCGGTCGAGTTTGTTCTCGATATCGCCCCCCACGCCACCGCTTCCGTGCTCATCGCCTTTGGCAATACGCGTGTGATTTGTGCTGCCACCATCCAGGAGGAAGTCCCACGCTGGATGAAGACCCAAGGCGTGCAGGGCGGCTGGCTCACCGCTGAGTACTCCATGCTCCCTTACTCAACTCTGGACCGCAAAGAGCGCGACAGTAATCGTGGCCGGCCAGATGGCCGCAGCATCGAAATCCAGCGCCTCATTGGCCGCAGCCTGCGCGCCGTCGTGGACCTGAAGAAACTCGGCTCCCGCACCCTAAACATCGACTGCGATGTCCTCCAAGCCGATGGCGGCACGCGCACCGCCTCGATCACCGGAGCCTGTGTCGCCGCCGCGATCGCCTTCAATCGCCTGCTTGAAAAAGGCAAGATCATCCAGCAGCCGCTGAAGAGTAAAGTCGCCGCCATCAGCGCCGGCATCTTCAAAGACGAAGCCCTGCTCGATCTCTGTTATGAAGAAGACGCCAAGGCCGATGTCGATTGCAACATCGTCCTCACCGAAAACGGTGACTTCGTCGAAATCCAAGGCAGCGGCGAAGAGGCCACCTTCACTCAGGCGCAAATGGACGCCATGCTCGTGCTCGGCCGCAAAGGCGTCACCGAACTCTGCGCTCTCCAGCAGCAGATCATCGACGCCGCCATGAAGCCCGCGCAGCCCAAGGATCTGCAAAAGCTCGCCGACTTCTTTGTGAAGAAGTGAACAAGGGCTGAAAAATCAACCTTTAGATTTGACATCAAGATCATCATGGGCTGAATTTTCAGCCCATGAAAAATAATACCCATCTCAGCCGCCGCGAACGCGAGGTGATGGACCTCGTCTTTGCCCAGGGCGAGGCCACGCTTTCACAGATCTCAGAAGGCATGGAGTCTCCGCCGACGCGGCCCGCGTTGCGCTCCATCCTCACCATTCTGGAGGGGAAGGGGCATCTGAAGCACCGGCAGGAGGGGCGTGAGTTCATCTACCTGCCCGTGCATTCGCGGGAGGCGGTGGGGCAGTCCACACTCAGTCGCGTGATCGGTACCTTCTTCGACGGATCGGTGTCCCAGGCGCTCGCTGCTTACCTCAGCCATTCGAAGACAAAGCTCAGTCAGGACGAAGTCACGGAACTCCGTCGCTTCCTAGACCAGGCAAAGACTCGGAAACCCTGAACCAAACGCCCCATCATGACTACCAGCCAACTCCTCATCTCCACACCGGGCTGGCTGCTCGATGTGGCCTTGCAAACCACCGTGCTGCTCGCCCTCGCGGGTCTAGTGATCGCGTTCATCCCACGACTCTCGGCAGCGCGGAGACACTTCATCCAAGCCTCAGCGCTGCTCTTGATTCCGGTCATCATGCTCAGCAGCTTTCTCTCTCCTAGCTGGCGGATCGAGTGGCATGACAAACCCGCCGCGCAGACTCCCACAGGGCTTCAGACGAATGCAGGGATCGACGAGCCAACCGCACCACCAACGGTGGCCTCAAGCGTCTCCATGACGGTGGCTCAGGACGATGCTCCACCATCTAGTCTCTGGTCCATGCTTTGGCTCACAGGCATCGGCGCTGGAGCGATCACGCTCGTGTTTTCAGCGCTGGCACTGCGTCGGCTTCGGACCTCATCACGGCGCGTGGAGGACTCGGCCATCCAGCGCTGCTTTCAGGAAGAAGCGGCTGCCTTTCATCTCCATTTGCCAGCCACCAGTCTGCGCATGAGCGCCGATTGCCATGTGCCGATGACCTGGGGCCTCACCCAACAAACCGTGCTGCTGCCCGAGCTGGCTGCGGAGTGGTCAGAGACGCGGCTCAGGCTCGTCTTGCGACATGAGCTGGCGCACCTTGCGCGCGGAGACATCCTCGTTTCCCTGCTCACCACGCTCGCGGCGCTGATGCTTTGGTTTCATCCGCTCGTCTGGCTCATGCTGCGCGCCAGCCAGCGCTCGCGTGAGCAGGCTTGTGATGATCTCGCACTCGCGCACAGCGGGCAAAACGCGGGCGACTTTGCCGAAGAACTGCTCGTCGCCGTCGCCTCACTCGGCGCACACTCCGGCAAACCATGGCTACCGCTCGCGCTTGCGATGTCCGTTTCCGCCGGAGCCAAAGCCATGCTCGAACGACTCGCCAATATCGTGCAAACAGGACGCGGTCGCGTGGGCTACTCACATCTCCAAAAACTGGCCCTGCTTCTGCCAGCGATGATTGCTGCTTTTGGTTTGGCCGGGCTCACTGCCTGTCGGAAAGCCATACCAGCCGTCCAGCCACAGATCATGGTGTTGAGCCGCATCTTCAGCATCCCCGTGGACTCGCCCGTGCTGGCAGAGGCGGGCCTGACCTTGAGCGGCGATGCCTCACCCAACTATCTTGGTGTCATGGATGGAGATAAAATGGGCGAACTCCTGAGAAAGCTCAGCCAGCAAAAAGGTGTCCACATCATGAGTGCGCCATCTGTGACCACGCGCAGCGGCCAGAAAGCCACCGTTGAAGTCGTGCGTGAGTTCTTCTATCCCACCGAATACGAGGCTGCCAAGCAGCTCGGAAAAGACCAGCCCATCATTCCCACCACGCCGACGGCGTTTGAGATGCGGCCTGTAGGCATTCGGATGGAATTAAATCCAGTGGTACTGGTAGACGGCAGCATCGACCTCACCATGACGCCGGAGCTGACGAGCTTTGAGGGCTTCGTGGACTACGGTAAGGCTATCGAAAAGCCTGGCGCAACGCCCGGTGCGCCGATCACCGAGAATAGGATCCAACAACCCATCTTCCACAGTCTGAAGACCACGACCACCGTCTCGCTCCAGTCCGGTCAATGCGTCGTCTTCGGCGGTTTGAGCGGCTCCGAAGTCAAGCTGGAGGAGAATTTCAACGTTAAGCGTCAGATGAATGCGTCGGCACAAACACCACAGACCAAGGACCTCGTCTTCTTCATCATCCAGGCACTCATTGGAGAGCCAACCCAACTCGCTACCAAGCTCAAGACAGCAGTGACAAACCCGGCAGAACCTGCCGTGACGATCTTCGGCCAGGTGAAGCGCCAGGGGAAATACACCCTCAAACCCGGCATGACCGTCAAAGACCTTCTCTACCAAGCAGGCGGACTCAGCGACCGCGCCGACGGCTCCAAAACCGAACTCAAGCGCAGTTCCAAACTCTTCGTCATCCCCCTCCCCGAAAGCACCAAGCCCCTCGAAGCCGGAGATGTGCTCACGGTGCCGGTAAAGTGAGTGCTCTCCTCCCAGAGGTTCATCGCTGCTCTTGACTGCCCAGCCTCCCGGCTGCCCATTCACGAGGTGATCACTCGTTTCCTGCCAGAGCTTGGCTTGCTCGATGCCGACCTGCGCGAAGTCTTTCTCGAAAAGCTCCGCGTGCGCTGGACGCACACCTCCACCGCGCTCGAAGGCAACACGCTCAATGAAGGCGAGACTTTTGGCGTGCTTCGTTATGGACTTACCGTGTCCGGGAAACCACTGGCTCATCATAATGAAGTCCTCGGTCATAGTCGCGCGCTCGATCTGCTCTACGTCTGTCTGGCCGAAGCTCGCCCGCTGACGGAGTCCGAGCTCCACGCGCTGCACGCCGCCGTGCAGACGAGTGTGGAGGTCGATTACTTGAAGCCCATCGGTGCGTGGAAGTGCGAGCCGAACTCCACCCTTGCGAAACGTGGAGGCAAGACCGTCGTCAACGACACCTATGCTCGCCCTGAGCATGTGCCTGCACTCATGAAGCGTTGGCTGGAAGGTTTCGAAGCTTGCCGCCACGATCCATCCGTGTCTGCTTTGGAGGCTTGCCTCTGGAGTCATTCTACATTCGTTCGCATCCACCCTTATGCGGATGGCAATGGCAGGCTCGCCCGGCTGCTTTCAAATCTGCCCGTCTTGGAAAAAGGCAGCCTGCCAATACTGATCCCCAGTGAACGCCGCCTCGACTACATTGAAGCCCTGGCCTCTTGGCAGCTCGCTAGTGGGCCTGTCCATCCCGACCACCCGCTGGTAGGCGATGAAAGAACCTTGTGCGGTTTTCGAGACTTCCTAGCCAGTTGTCAGCAGGCTTCAGAAGGCCTGATGGATGATGTCCGCGAATCTCAAAGCGCGCGTCATAGGCCATGACCCGTACACTCTTCTCTGAGGACGAAGCAAGATTGTGCTCTCACCCGGCGCTAACTGGAACCCATGCTCACCGACTCCACACGCCTTCGCGACTTTCCTTCTCTTTCTGGCATCGCCTATTTGAACACCGCTGCGGAAAGTATTCCGCCGCTGGCGGTGAAGGAGGCGCTGGAGAGTTATTGGGCGGACAAGGCGCGTGGGATGTGTGGTCGTGAGGGGCACTTTGCGGCGGTGGAGGCTTGTCGCGAGATTAGCGCGAAGATGCTCGGACTCTCGACACAGGAAGTGTCGTTTTGCTCGTGCAGTTCGGAGGCGTACAACCTGCTCGCTTCAGCGCTGAACCTCGGTGCTGGTGATGAGGTGGTGGTCACGGATCTCGACTTCCCCGCAGGAGCCACTCCTTGGCTGCGCGCGGTCAATCCGCCGACATCGCGACTTTGGAAATCGGTGAACGGTGAACTCAACACCGCTGATCTGGTGCCGCTGCTGAATGAAAAGACAAGGCTCGTTCAGGTGTCACTCGTCAGCTTTTACAATGGACATCGCATCGACTGGAAGCCGCTGCGCGATGCCGTGCGGCGGCTGGCGCCAAATGCGCTCATCTCCGTGGACATCACGCAGGCCTTTGGTCGCGTGGTGCTTGATTGCGATGACGCCGACATCCTCATCAGCAGCACTCACAAGTGGACGCTCGGCGTGCATGGCGGCTGCATCATTGGCATCCCGAAACGCAACGCGGAGCGGCTCACGACTCACGCTGGCGGCTGGTATCATCTGAGCAATGCTTTTGATGCGGATCGCTTCGAGCGCGCGGTGACGAAGACCGGAGCGCTGAGTTTCTCCGTCGGCATGCCAAGCTTCGCCGCGCTGTATGCGCTGAATGCGGCGCTGCGCTACGTGGATGGTGTCGGCGTGGCAGCGATCTCCGCTCATGCTGATCCGCTGGTCAGAGAAGTGCACGATGGGCTCGTGGCGTTGGGTTACCAACCGATGGCTCCGCTGCACGCGGACCGACCCACAGGCATCGTCGCCTTCATGCATGAACGCAGCACGGAGATCCACGCGGCACTGGAGAAGGCTGAGGTGCATGTGATGCACAATGCTGGACGCATCAGGCTGGCGGCGCATGGCTACAACACCCGTGAGGATGTGCGGCGGGCGCTGGAAGCCTTGGCTTCGGTTAGCTGAAGAACACACGCTCCGCCGTGCCGCGCAGCATCGCGGCCTTCTCGCTGGCGGTGAGGAAATCGAGCCGGTCGCGGATGAGCGCGATGGAGTCGTGGTAGTTGTGACCGGGATCGACTTGGAAAGGGCAGTCACTGGCCCACATGAGACGCTCGGCACCAAAGGAGTCGCTGCACTCTTTGATCATGGGGCCGAGATCGAGATACGGTGGTGTCTTCTTGCCAAGAGCGTAGAAGGCGGAGGTCTTCAGTGTGACTTTCGGATACTTCGAGAGATGCAGCAGTAAATCCAGATCGGCACGCGAAAGAGGACCGGCCATGCCGACGCGCGCGAAGTGATCGATGACCACCGGCGTCTGCGGATGCTTGGCGCACATCTTGGCCACGGGGCCGAGCGCTTCGGGATTGATGAGCAGGCACATGTTCAAACCTTCATCGGCACCGACTTTCCACATCTCTTCGATGCCAGGTGATGCGAGCCAGCCTTCAACGTCCTTGTCTTGAGGGTAAAGTCGGAAACCGCGCACGCCTTGCTGCTTCAGGGCTTTCATGCGACCACGCACATCGGGAGCTTTCTCGTCGATGATCGCTACGCCGGAGAAGGTGCCTGGATTCGCGGCCATCATGTCGAGCATGTAGCGGTTGTCCGTTTTGTAGTAGCTCATCTGGATGAGTACGATGCGTGACACGCCTTCAGGTTTGCAGTGAGCGAAGAGCTGCTCGGGCGTGAAGCTCGCGGGCTTCATGTTCGCTTTCGTGAAACCAGACGCGAGCGGATACTTCTCTGTGTCCGGCGTCCACACATGCACATGCGCGTCGATGAACGAATCGCTGCCAAGCGTGGCGCAACTGGCTAGCTGAGTGCCGAATGCGGCACTGACGGTGGTGGTGAGAAATTGGCGGCGGTTGGTCATGGTGGTGTGTCGGTTACGCGAAGCGGAGGATGAATCTTCTTTGGAACTCCAGCGCCTGCTCCACTTGATCCAGTTCGACGTATTCATCCACCGTGTGCGCGCGGTCGATGCTGCCGGGCCCGAAGACGATGCTCGGGATGCCGGCACGCGAGAGCTTGCTGGCATCGCAGCCGAAAGGCACGCCACAGGGTTCTGCATTCAAGCTCATGTCGTGAAGTACTCGCGACGCCGTTTGGACGACGGAGGCATCAGCGGGGGTGTCGAGGGCTTCATCCACGAGAAGCAGCGGCTCTTCGACTTCCGCGGTCACTCCGTCCAGACTTTGTAATAGCTGACGATAATGCGCCACGGCATCGCTCGCGCGTTCACCTGGCAGTAGGCGGCGGTCGATCTCGATAGCGCAGTGGTCGGGGACAAAGTTCACCTGCACGCCGCCAGTGATCACGCCGACATTGCAGGTGCCATGGCCTACCAAAGGATGCTGCATGGCAGTCATGCGTTCATTGTCTGCCTCAATCGCGGCGATCACGCGAGCCATGTGAGTGATTGCATTCACACCGAGATGCGGCTTCGAGCTATGCGCGGATTTGCCATGCACGACGATGCGACAGCGCAGCACGCCTTTGGTGGCGATCACGGCGCGCATCTCGGTTGGCTCCGCCACGATAGCGGCATCGGCTTGCAGGCTTTCGCACAGCTTCACGACGCCGCGATACGAGTACTCCTCATCCACCACAGCAGCGAGCAGCACCTCGCATGGCGGCGTGATGCCATCGGCTTTCAGTGAGGCCAGCGCGTGCATCATGGTGGCGAGCCCGGCTTTTGTATCACACGAACCGCGGCCATACATTTTGCCATCAGCAATCACCGGCTCAAAGGGCGCGATGGTCATGCCCTTCACCGATACCGTGTCTGTGTGCGCTTCGAGCACGAGGCGGCGATTCGGATTTAGCCCTGGCAAACGTGCCATCACATTCGGGCGATTGGGAAACACTTCTTCCTCCCAGACTTCGATGCCGCGCTGCTCAAAGAAGCGTCGCACATAGCTGGCGACCTCGCGCTCGCCCGGCCCGCCGTCATAGGCGGGGTTGACGCTGTTGATGCGAACGAGATCGGCCAGGGTTACAAGAACGGGAGACATGACGTGAGTGGACTCAAGCGTGTGCCTGCAACCACTTCGTGCTGCGCTCGAGTTCGCCCTTTTGGTAGGCGATCTCGGCGTCTTTTTTTCCTGGGCCATCGGGGGCTTTGAAACTGGGGATGGGCTTGCCTTTCTTGGTGAATTCAACCCAGCCTTTGAAAGCGGCGGTGTCGCGGTAGCCGGGGAAGGCTTTCCAGAATTCGTCTTTCTTCCAGGTCATGGGTTTGACGACGCTGGAGATGGTTTCGACCTGAAGCGGGACGCCGGGGGCGAGTTCGGCGAAACGTTTGGCGTAGGCGGCGAAATCGACGAGTCCCTCGCCAATGGCAGTCCACTGAATGACGGCTCCGTTTTCATCTTCCCAGGCCATGCTGTCACGCACGCTGGAGCAGTTGGTGTAGGGACCGAGGGCTTCGAGATGAGCGAGCGGTTCTTCCATGGCCCAGACGGCATTGCCGGGGTCGATGTTGGCACCGACGTAGCTTTTGCCAGCGGCTTCGATGAGGGCCACGAGCTCGTGGCTCTGCATGTCGCCAGCGTGGTTCTCGATGGAGACTTTGATGCCTTCTTCTTCAGCGAGTGATTTGTTGGCTTGGATGACTTTGATGGTCTGCTCGATGTGCTTCTGCGATCCTTTTGGTTTCCGAGATAGCAGCGAGCGACTGGGGAGCCGAGTTTCTTGGCGGCTTTGATGGTGAGCGCGAGTGTCTCTTCAGGCGTGCCGTATGTGGGTTTCCAAGTGTTGGAAGTGGGGCAGATGCTGCTGGTGCCGATGTAGAGTTTGAGTCCGGCTTTGTCGGCTTGGTCTTTGAGGCTTTGCAAATAGGCGTCTTCAAAGGATTCAAAGACGCTCAGCTCGGAGATGAAGCAGGTGTCGAGCTTCAATGAGATCGCGTGGTCGATCATCTGTGCCGCTTTCCAGCCGGTGGCGCGCACGGCGAAATGGTCCATGCCGATCATGAGCTTTGAATTCGCGGCCTTGAGCGGGGATGCTGCGAGAGAGGCGGCGGATAAAGCGGTGGTCTGGAGGAAGTGGCGGCGGTTCATGGGCGGGACAGGTGAGGCGTTTTATTTTGGGCAGCAAAAAG